>NZ_LZKD01000116.1:0-38260 GCF_001668695.1 Mycobacterium sp. E2497 | reverse complement strand
AGGAGAAGCTCCTCGAGCTGCTGCCCAACCGGGTCATCACCGACTCCATCGGCTCCTCGGAGACCGGATTCGGCGGCACCAGCATCGTTGCGAAGGACGCGCCGCACGCCGGCGGCCCGCGCGTGACCATCGACCACCGCACCGTCGTGCTCGACGAAGAGGGCAACGAGGTCACGCCCGGCTCCGGCGTGCGCGGCTTCATCGCCAAGAAGGGCAACATCCCGGTCGGCTATTACAAGGACGAGAAGAAGACCGCCGAGACGTTCAAGACCATCAACGGGGTGCGCTACGCGATTCCCGGCGACTGGGCGCTCGTCGAGGAGGACGGCACCGTGACGATGCTGGGCCGCGGCTCGGTGTCGATCAACAGCGGCGGTGAGAAGATCTACCCCGAGGAGGTCGAGGCGGCGCTCAAGGGCCACCCCGACGTCTTCGACGCCCTGGTGGTCGGCGTGCCCGACCCCCGCTACGGGCAACACGTCGCCGCCGTCGTCGCGCCCCGGCCCGGGGCGCGCCCGACGCTCGCGGAACTCGACCGCTTCGTGCGTTCCGAGATCGCGGGATACAAAGTGCCGCGCAGCCTTTGGCTGGTCGACGAGGTGAAGCGCTCGCCGGCCGGTAAGCCCGACTACCGCTGGGCCAAGGAGCAGACGGAGGCCCGTCCGGCCGACGACGTGCACGCCGCCCACGCGACCGCTTGAGCGACTTCGTCAAGCAACACCCGGCCGCGCCGAGCAATTACTTCGCGTGGGAGGCCGCCGGATTGCGGTGGCTGGCCGGCGTCGACGGGGGCGTGCCCTGCGCGCACGTTATCGCCGTCGACGCGACGAGCCTGACCCTGCGGCGGCTTGATTCGGTGACACCGACGCCCGAGGCGGCGCTCGCGTTCGGCGGCCGGCTCGCGGTGACGCACGACGCCGGTGTCCCCGACTTCGGTGCCGGGCCCGACGGGTGGGACGGACCCGGGTTCTTCGGGCCGCTGACCCAGCCGCTGCCGATGTTGTTGCGGCGGCACCGCCGCTGGGGCGACTTCTACGCCGAGGAGCGGCTGATCCCCATGGCCGAGCTGGCCGCGGCGCGGCTCGACGCCTCCACCCGCGGCGCGATCGATTCCGTCGTAGCGCGTTGCCGCGCGGGCGACTTCGACGACGACCGGCCCGCCCGGTTGCACGGCGATCTGTGGGGCGGCAACGTGATGTGGACGCCCGACGGTGTGGTGCTGATCGACCCGGCCGCGCACGCCGGTCACCGCGAGAGCGACCTGGCGATGCTCGCGCTGTTCGGCTGCCCGCTCTACGAGGCGGTCCTGGAGGGTTACCAGCGGGTGCGACCGCTGAAGAAGGGGTGGCGCAACCGCGTCGGGCTGCACCAGCTCTTCCCCCTGCTGGCGCACGTCGTGCTGTTCGGCGGCGGGTACGCCCAGCGGACGCACGCCTGCGCCCGCGCCGCACTGGCCCTCTGACACCGCGTCTACTCTTGATCGCGATGACGGTCGACGTGTGGATGCAGCACCCGACTGCGCGGTTCCTGCGCAGCGACATGCTGGCATCGCTGCGGCGCTGGACAGGTGACTCCATTCCGGACGCCGACGTCCCGATCGAGGCGAGCATCGCGACGATGGACGCGGCCGACGTACGCTTCGGCCTGCTCAGCGCGTGGCGCGGTCCCGGTGGCCAGGACCTGATCTCCAACGACGAGGTTGCCGAGTGGATCAGCCTGCATCCGAAGCGGTTTGGCGGGCTGGCCACGGTCGACCTCGATCGTCCGATGGAAGCGGTTCGCGAACTGCGGCGCCGCGTTCGAGAGGGATTTCTGGGCCTGCGGGTGGTGCCGTGGTTGTGGAACGCGCCGCCGACCGATCGCCGCTACTATCCGCTGTTCGCCGAATGCGTGGAGCTGGGCGTGCCGTTCTGCACGCAGGTGGGACACACCGGGCCGCTGCGCCCGTCGGAGACCGGCCGCCCGATTCCCTACATCGACCAGGTCGCCCTCGACTTTCCCGAGTTGGTGATCGTGTGTGGCCACGTCGGTTATCCGTGGACCGAGGAGATGGTCGCCGTCGCCCGCAAGCACCCCAACGTCTACATCGACACGTCGGCCTACAGGATCAAGCGACTTCCCGACGAGCTGGTCCGGTTCATGAAAACCGGCACCGGACAACGAAAAGTGTTGTTCGGCACCAACTATCCGATGGTGACCCACGCGCACGCCCTGGCTGGGTTGGCGGACCTCGGCCTGACCGACGAGGGTCGCCGAGACTTCTTGCACCGCAACGCCGAGGGCGTTTTCAAACTGGAGGCAATCACGTGAACGGTGCCCAGGCTCTGATCAACACCCTGGTCGACGGTGGCGTCGACGTGTGCTTCGCCAACCCGGGCACCTCGGAGATGCACTTCGTGGCCGCCCTGGACACCGTCCCGCGGATGCGCGGCGTGCTGGCGCTGTTCGAGGGTGTGGCGACCGGCGCGGCCGACGGGTACGCCCGCATCGCCGGGCGGCCGGCCGCGGTGCTGCTGCACCTGGGACCCGGTCTGGGCAACGGTCTGGCGAACCTGCACAACGCCCGGCGCGCCCAGGTGCCGATGGTGGTGGTGGTCGGCGACCACGCCACGTATCACAAGAAGTACGACGCCCCACTGGAATCGGACATCGACGCGCTGGCCGGCACGGTATCGGGGTGGGTGCGCCGCACGGAACACACCGCGGACGTCGCGTCGGACGCCGCCGAGGCGATCGCCGCCAGCCGTTCCGGCCCGCGCATCTCGACGCTGATCCTGCCCGCCGACGTGTCCTGGTCGGACGGTGCGCAATCCGCGGGTGCCGTGGCCGCGGAACCACCGGGGGCCGAACCGCGGTTGGCGTTCGAGGTTGCCGAGGTGCTGCGGTCGGGGGACCCGACGGTGCTCATGATCGGCGGCGACGCCACCCGCGGTCCCGGACTTGCCGCCGCGGTTCGGATCGCTCAGGCGACCGGGGCCCGGCTGCTATGCGAAACGTTCCCGACGCGGCTGGAGCGCGGCGCGGGTGTGCCCGCCGTCGAGCGGCTGGCGTATTTCGCCGAGGCCGCCACCGCCCAGCTGGACGGTGCCAAGCATCTGGTGCTGGCGGGGGCCAAGTCGCCGGTGTCCTTCTTCGCCTACCCGGGCATGCCCAGCGACCTGGTCCCGGCCGGCTGCGAGGTGCATCTGCTCGCCGGGCACAGCGGTGCCGCCGAGGCGCTGGCCGCGCTGGCCGACGAGGTGGCGCCCGGAACCGTTGCGCCGGTGGCGCACGCCGCGCGGCCGCAGCTGCCGACGGGCGCGCTGACCTCCGCGTCGGCGGCCGACGTGATCGGGGCGCTGCTGC
This sequence comes from Mycobacterium sp. E2497, assembly GCF_001668695.1. NCBI lineage: Bacteria > Bacillati > Actinomycetota > Actinomycetes > Mycobacteriales > Mycobacteriaceae > Mycobacterium > Mycobacterium sp. E2497. Next base: position 34,915 of record NZ_LZKD01000116.1, on the reverse strand, counting down.
CGGAAAGGGCGATCGTGGTCGACGAGTCGAACACCTCCGGTGTCCTGCTCGCCCAGGCCACGGCGGGGGCGCCGGCCCACGACTGGCTGACCCTGACCGGCGGGGCGATCGGGTACGGTATCCCGGCCGCGGTGGGTGCCGCGGTGGCCGCCCCCGACCGCCCGGTGCTCTGCCTGGAATCCGACGGGTCGGCGATGTACACGATCTCGGGATTGTGGACTCAGGCGCGGGAGAACCTCAACGTGACCACCGTGCTTTACGACAACAGCGCCTACGACATCCTGCGGATCGAGTTGGCGCGCGTGGGCGCCGGATCGGCTCCCGGGCCCAAAGCCCTGGACCTACTCGACTTGTCCCGTCCCGCCATGGATTTCGTCAAGATCAGCGAGGGCATGGGAGTGCCGGCGCGCCGGGTCAGCACCGCCGAGGAACTCGGCGACGCGCTGCGTCACGCCTTGAGCCAACCCGGGCCGCACCTGATCGACGCCGTGGTGCCGTCAATAACGGGCTAGGCCGGGAAGCCGGCTGAGGACCCATTCCGACATCGCGTTGAGGACGTCGACGCCCGTCTCCAACACGCCGTCGTGCACCTTGGCCGCCAGGGCCACGCCCCAGTGTCCCGACGGCGTGGGCACGATCCCGAATTGACGCACCAGGTAGTCGCCGTGCGTCCCGGGGCCCCAACCGCCCTTGGCCGCAAACCCTTTGGCGGCCAGCCCCCAGCGATGGCCGCTGGTGAGCTGCTGCATCAGGTCGACGACGTCGGCGGAACCGGGGATAGCGGGCAGCTCGGCGGCGAACCGGGCCTGCCGCTGCAGAGTCCACTGCGTCTGGCCGAACGCGGTATACCCGCGCCGAAGCCGGCGCGATTCGACCACGGTGGCGGTGTCGCCGCCCTCGGCGATCACCCCCTGCACCCGCCGTGCCGCTTCCGCCGGATCGCCCAGGTGTGACCACAGTTGCTCGGAAGCGCGGTTGTCGGATTCCGTGATGGCTTTGACGGCGAGGTCCTTGGCGCGCAGCCAATCACTGCGCAGCGCCGCGATCGCCAACGGCACCTTGATGGTCGACCATGCGACGCCGGACCACCATCGGCCGAGTGAGTAGGTGCGATCCGGTCGGGCGATCGCGACGCCGACGTCCGCCGGCACCGCGGCGGACAGCTGGTCGAAGCTCGCTTCGAGCGCGGTCTCCAGGGGCCGGGAAGTCATGCGCTGACCGGACCCACCATCGCGTCTCCTTCGGTCCCGACGTGTCTGTGCCGTGTCGCATTATCGTCGACGGTCTTAACGCGCGGTGCGACGAGGGTGACGGCGCGTCGCTTAGCCGGGCGGCGGCAGCGGCGGCAGCGGCGGTGCCTCCGGCGGGGGAGGCTCCCAGGTGTCACGTTCCGGCGTCTGCGGCGCGTACACCAGTGGGGGTGGCGGAGGCAGGGGTGGCGGCGGTGGCGCCGGCTCCCCCGCGGCGCCGCCGGCGCCCGAGCCGAGCGCCGCGGCACCGAGGGAGGCAAGCAGGGTCCACCCCGCGATCAGCTTTCGTATTCTAGGCACGCGTTGACGCTCCCCTTCCCGTTTGCGGCTGGATCCGCACCACGGGATCGTCGCAGTCCGCGCCCTGCGCCGCCAACTGACGCTTGAGCACCTTGAACGTCACCGTACGCGGAAGTTGCGCGCTGACCCGCACGTATGACGGCCACTGCTTGGGCCCGAGGTCGCGCTGCTCGCCGAGGAAGGCGCGGAACTTCTCGGCATCGAACTCCGCCCCGGGCGCCATGACCATGGCGGCCATCACCTGGTCGCCGACCACCGGGTCCGGCACCGCGTACACGGCCACCTCCGTCACGTCGGGGTAGCGCAAGAGCACCCGCTCGATCGGTGCGGCGCCCAGGTTTTCGCCGTCGACGCGCATCCAATCGCCCAGCCGTCCTGCGAAATACGCGTAGCCGGCGTCGTCTCGGTAGGCGAGGTCGCCGGTGTGGTAGACGCCGCCCGCCATCCGCTCGGCCTCGGCGGCCTCGTCGTTGTAGTAACCCTCGAAACGGCCCGGACCGGCGGTGTTCACCAGCTCGCCCACCACGCCCGGTGCGCAGGGTTCGCCGGTGTCGGGGTCGACGATCTCGACGCCCTCGGGCAACGGGCCCAGCGCGCCGTCCGGGGTGTCGGGGGTGCGGGCGATCGCCACCCCGCCCTCGGTGGAACCGAACCCGTCCTGCACCACGCAGCCGAACCGGCGGGCGAAGCGTTCGACATCGCGGGGCACGCCCTCGTTGCCGTACACCGCCCGCAGCGGGTTGTCCGCATCGTCGGGCCGCTCGGGCGTGGCCAGCACATAGGACAGGGGCTTGCCGACGTAGTTGGCGTAGGTGGCGCCGAATCGGCGGACATCCGGCAGGAAGTTGGAGGCGGAGAACTTGCGCCGCAACGCCAGTGAGCCCCGGCAGGCCGCAGCCACCGCCCAGCCGACCAGCACCGCGTTGGAATGGAACAGCGGCATCGACACATAGCAGACGTCGTCGGGCCCGAGGTCGAAACGCTGCGTCATCGTCACCCCCGCGATGGCGACCTTGCCGTGACTGCACTTCACCGCCTTCGGCTCACCGCTGGTCCCCGAGGTGAAGATGAGCATGAAAAGATCTGTGGCCGTGGCGGATTGAAAACGCAGCTCGGCATCCCGATGCGCGGCCACCTCATCCGCCCACTCGGCGGAATCGACGTTCACGTGGGCGATGTCGCCGAGCGCGGCAGCCGAATTGGAGTCGGCCAGCACCACTTGGCAATCGGCGTGGGCGATGTCGCGGGCCAGCGCGTCGCCACGGCGCACCGGGTTGAGTCCCACCGGCACGATCCCGGACATGCCGGCCGCCGCCAGCATCGCCGAGAAGAACGGGGTGTTCTCCAGCAACACCCCGACGTGCGACGGCTTCGCCGGGTCCAGGCGATCACGCAGCGCCGCGGCGATCGCGGCACCGTGGCGCAGGTGATCGCGCCAGCCGGTGTACGAGTCCTCGAAGTAGACGCCCCGGTCGTCGATCTCGGCTAGCGGTACCAGCAGTTTGGTGACCGTCGGATCCGCAGGCAGGTTCAACGCCGCGCCTAGGCGGGGGTTTCGGCCAACTCGCGGCCGATGCGGCGCAGCTGACCGGTGGCGCCGCCCAACGCGAACTCGGCCTCTTTGGCGGCCAGGAAATAGCGGTGCACGGGGTGATCGGTGTCGACGCCGACGCCGCCGTGCACGTGCACGATGGTGTGCGCCACCCGGTGTCCGGCGTCGGCGGCCCAGAACGCGGCGCTGGCCACGTCGATGTCTGCGGGGACATCCTCGGAGACCTTCCAGGCCGCCTGGGTGAGCGTGAGGCGCAGGCCCTTGACGTCGATGTAGCCGTCGGCCAGCCGCTGTGACACCGCCTGGAAGCTGCCGATCGGGCGGTCAAACTGCTCACGCTCACGGGCGTATTCGGCGGTGAGCTGCAATCCGCGGTCCAGCACTCCCAGCTGAAAAGCGCTGCGGCCCAATGCGGCAAGGGTGTCGAGCCAGACGACCACCTCGGCGCCGCCGACCATCCGGGCGCCGTCCACCTCCGCGCCGTCCAGCGTCAGGTGTCCGACGCTGCCCAGGCCGGTGGTCTCCAGCGGGCTCACCGCAACCCCGGGATCACCGGCGGCGACCAGGAAAACCGCGGTCCCGGAATCGGTCTCGGCCGGAACTAGGAACGCGTCGGCCACCGGTCCGAAGCCGACCTGGGTGCGGGTGCCGGTGAGCCGGTAGCCGTCACCGGCGCGGGTGGCCCGCACCGGCCCCTCACCCATCTCGCCCAGGAGAGCGACGGTGAGGATCTTCTCGCCGCTGACCGCCGGGGAACCCCAATCCCGTTGCAGCTCTTCGGTGCCGAACCGCGCCAACGCCCCAGCGCCCAGCATCACCGATTCCAGGTACGGCACGGCCGCCAACTGGTGACCCAGCGCCACAAGGATGGCGACCTGCTCGAGCACCCCGAAGCCGTCGCCGCCCACCGAGGTGGCCGAGGCGCTGGTCAGGATCCCGGCGTCGACGAGTTTGCCCCACAGCGCGCGGTCGAACCGTTGGTCGAGCTTGTCGAGGTCACGTTGGTGCTCCGGCGTGCATACCGAGTTCACGATCGTGTCGACCAGTCCGCCGAGATCGGTGGCCGCTTCGGTTGTCGAAAAGTCCATCGGTGTTCGTCCTTTAGGGGAGGGGGGCTCAGCGGTTTCGGGGCAGTCCCAGCGCGACCATCCCGATGATGTCGCGCTGCACTTCGTTGGTGCCGCCGCCGAAGGTCAGGATCAGGCACGCGCGGTGCATCCGCTCGACCCGGCCGCGCAGCAGCGCCCCCGGCGAATTCTGGCGCATCGTGGCCGCAGTCCCCAGCACCTCCATCAGCAGCCGGTAAGCCTCGGTGGCCAACTCGGTGCCGTACACCTTGGCCGCCGACGCGTCCGCCGGGTTGAGCGATTCGCCGTCCGACGACGCCAACTCCCAGTTGATCAGCTTCAGCACCTCGGCCTTGGCGTGCACCCGGGCCAGGTTGATCTGCACCCACTCCGAGTCGATCAGCCGGGCGCCGCTGGAATCCTTGGTGTTCTGCGCCCACTCGCGAACCTCCTGCAGCGCGAGGAAGATCGGTTGCGCCGACACCAGGGCGACGCGCTCGTGGTTGAGTTGGTTGGTGACCAGCTTCCAGCCGCCGTTCTCCTCACCGATGAGGTTGGTCACCGGGACCCGCACGTCGGAGTAATAGGTGGCGCTGGTGTCCACACCGGCCATGGTGTGCACCGGTGTCCACGAGAAGCCTTCGGCGGTCGTCGGCACGGTCAGCATCGAGATGCCGCGGTGCTTCTTGGCCTCGGGGTTGGTGCGCACCGCGAGCCAGACCCAGTCGGCGTACGCGATCAGGCTGGTCCACATCTTCTGGCCGTTGATCACGTAGTCGTCGCCGTCGCGGACGGCGGTGGTGCGCAGGTTGGCGAGGTCCGTGCCGGCGCCCGGCTCCGAGTAGCCGATCGAGAAGTGCAGTTCGCCGGCGGCGATCTTGGGCAAAAAGAACTTCTTCTGTTCCTCGGTGCCGAACGCCATGATCGTCGGCGCCACGCTGTTGATGGTCAGGAACGGCACCGGCACGCCGGCGATCGCGGCCTCATCGGTGAAGATCAGCGAATCCATCGGGGAGCGGTCCTGGCCCCCGTACTCCTTGGGCCAGTTCAGCGTCAGCCAGCCATCCTTGCCCATCTGCGCGACGGTGTCGCGGTACGCGGTGCCGGTCCCGACCTCGCCGCCGCCCGAGGAGGTCAGCGCCTCGCGACGCTCCGGCGTCATGAGCTTGGTGAAGTACGACCGCAGCTCGCGACGCAGCTCCTCCTGTTCAGGGGTGTAACTGATGCGCATCCCAGCCGTCCTTTGTTAACGTGATTCGCCTCGATTGGCCGACGTTAGTCGGCCGACAACAACCCATTCGTCATCCCGGTTGTAACACGTTCTAGTCTGAGATTCCAGCGACCGTTTCCCCCGCGGTATCGGGGCCCTATGGTGGACCTACATACTGAGGAGGCGTGTCCTCAGGTTGAAGCCAGGTGCAAGGAGGGTGCTGTGCGGGTGATCGTCGACCGTGACCGGTGTGAAGGTAACGCCGTGTGCATGGGAATCGCGCCGGATATCTTCGACTTGGACGACGAGGATTACGCCGTCGTGAAGCTGGACCCGATTCCCCCCGATCAGGAGGAGTTGGCCGAGCGGGCGATCGCCGAATGCCCGCGAGCCGCGCTGCAGCGGGGCGAGTGACCCGAGCCCGAATGCGCCACCAGAAACTAGAGGTATTCATAAATTGACTAGCAGCACGAACGCGACCGATCTCTCCGGAAAGGTCGCGGTGGTGACCGGTGCCGCCGCGGGGCTGGGACGTGCCGAGGCTCTCGGCCTGGCCCGGGCCGGGGCGACCGTCGTCGTCAACGACATCGCCACCGCGCTGGATGCCTCCGACGTCATCGACGAGATCAACTCGGCCGGCTCGAAGGCCGTCGCGGTCGCCGGCGACATCAGCGAACGCGCCACCGCCGACGAGTTGGTCGCGCAGGCCGACGGCCTGGGTGGGCTGGACATCGTGGTCAACAACGCGGGGATCACCCGCGACCGGATGCTGTTCAACATGTCCGACGAGGAATGGGATCTGGTCATCGCGGTGCACCTGCGCGGCCACTTCCTGCTGACCCGCAACGCGGCCACCTACTGGCGCTCGAAGGCTAAGGAAGCGGGGGGAACCGTCTTCGGGCGCCTGGTCAACACCGCGTCCGAGGCGGGGCTGGTCGGGCCCGTGGGGCAGGCCAACTACGGCGCCGCCAAGGCCGGGATCATCTCGCTCACCCTGACCGCCGCCCGGGCGCTCGGCCGCTACGGGGTGTGCGCCAACGCGATTTGTCCGCGCGCCCGGACCGCGATGACGGCCGACGTCTTCGGTGCCGCACCGGAGGTCGAGCCGGGCGGCGTCGACCCGCTGTCACCCGAGCACGTTGTCAGCCTGGTCAAGTTCCTGTCATCGCCGGCGGCTGCAGAAGTCAACGGGCAGGTGTTTATTGTTTACGGGCCGCGGGTGACACTGGTTTCGGCGCCGACCGCCGAGCACCAATTCAGCGCCGACGGGCCGGCCTGGGATCCCGCGCAACTGAGCGCGACGCTGCGTGAGTACTTTGCTGGGCGGGATCCGGAGCGGAACTTTTCCGCGGTCGGACTGATGGAGCAATAACCGTGTGAGGTTACTTCGTGGGGGGGAATCGACAGGTATAACCTGTTTCAGTTTGACACATGACAAGTGCGTCTGACCTGGCAAATTAACGGTTCAGATAAAGAAATACTGTTCATTGACACCGTTAACTTCTTCTGGGTTAATATGATCCGGCTCACATCGAGCCAGCTACGACCGCAAACGACGCAAAGGCCTGACATAGACTTCGCCGCGAGCAGCCGAGGGGGGTAATCGAGTTGATGCAACAACTTGCTGTTCCCGCCCGCGCCGTCGGCGGGTTCTTCGAAATGATGATCGACACGGGTCGTCAGAGTTTTCGCCGGCCGTTCCAGTTGAGCGAGTTCCTGGAACAGACGTGGATGATCGCGCGGGTGTCGCTGGTCCCGACCCTGCTGGTGTCGATCCCATTCACCGTGCTGGTGGCATTCACCCTCAATATCCTGCTGCGCGAAATCGGGGCCGCCGACTTGTCCGGCGCCGGAACGGCTTTCGGCACCATCACGCAGTTGGGTCCGGTGGTGACCGTGCTCGTCGTGGCCGGTGCCGGAGCCACGGCGATCTGCGCCGACCTCGGCGCGCGGACCATCCGCGAGGAGATCGACGCGATGCGGGTGCTCGGCATCGACCCGATCCACCGGCTGGTGGTTCCCCGCGTGTTGGCTTCCACCGTGGTCGCGCTCTTGCTCAACGGTTTGGTGTGCGCCATCGGCTTGTCCGGCGGCTACGTGTTCTCCGTCTTCTTGCAGGGCGTGAATCCGGGTGCGTTCATCAACGGGCTGACCGTCCTGACCGGGCTGCGCGAGCTGGTGCTCGCCGAGGTCAAGGCGCTGCTGTTCGGCGTCATGGCCGGGCTGGTCGGTTGCTATCGCGGGCTGACCGTCAAGGGCGGACCCAAGGGCGTCGGCAACGCGGTGAACGAAACCGTGGTCTACGCGTTCATCTGTCTGTTCGTCATCAACGTGGTGATGACTGCCATCGGCGTGCGAATCTCGGCGAAGTGAGTACTCGATGAGCTACGACGTCACCTACCGGCTGCGCAACCTCGCTTCCCGGTTGCAGGAGCCGGTCGATGACTTCGGCGAGCAGGCGCTGTTCTACGGGCAAACCGTCCGGTACGTCCCCAACGCGCTCACCCGCTACCGCAAGGAGACGGTCCGGCTGATCGCCGAGATGACGATGGGCGCGGGAGCGCTGGTCATGATCGGCGGCACCGTCGGTGTCGCCGCCTTCCTGACGCTGGCCTCCGGCGGGGTCATCGCCGTGCAGGGGTATTCGTCGCTGGGCAACATCGGCATCGAGGCGCTGACCGGCTTCCTGTCGGCGTTCCTCAACGTCCGGGTGGTCGCGCCGGTGATTGCGGGTATCGCGCTGGCCGCCACCATCGGTGCCGGCGCGACCGCGCAATTGGGCGCCATGCGGGTGTCCGAGGAGATCGACGCGGTCGAGTGCATGGCGGTGCACTCGGTGTCCTACCTGGTGTCGACCCGGCTGATCGCCGGGCTCATCGCGATCATCCCGTTGTATTCCCTGTCGGTGCTGGCCGCGTTCTTCGCCGCCCGCTTCACCACGGTGTACATCAACGGGCAGTCCAAGGGCCTCTACGACCACTACTTCAACACCTTCCTCATCCCCTCGGACCTGCTGTGGTCGTTCCTGCAGGCGATCGTCATGTCCATCGCGGTGATGCTCGTCCATACCTATTACGGCTACAACGCCAGCGGCGGGCCGGTCGGCGTCGGGATCGCGGTCGGTCAGGCCGTGCGGACCTCGCTGATCGTCGTCGTCGTCATCACATTGTTCATCTCACTCGCTGTCTACGGCGCGTCCGGTAACTTCAACCTCTCCGGGTAAGAGGACCGCTTAAAGGGACATGGCAGAAACAGATACGCGACGCTCACACGTCCGGCTGGCAGCCGCGGTGCTGGCCGGCCTGCTGGTGGCGTTCGCCGCAGTGACTTACCTTTCCTACACAGCGGCTTTCGCCTCGATCGACAACGTCACGGTCTCGGCCCCGCGTGCCGGTCTGGTGATGGAGAAGGGTGCCAAGGTCAAATACCGCGGCATTCAGATCGGCAAGGTCGAGAGCATCGACTACTCCGGTGACCAGGCGCGGCTGACGCTCGGCATCAACAGCGACGACATGCACTTCATCCCCTCCAACGCGACGGTGCACATCGCGGGCAACACCATCTTCGGTGCCAAGGCCGTCGAATTCCTTCCGCCGCAGAACCCTTCGCCGACCCCGCTGCGCCCGGACGCGCACGTCGCCGCGTCGGCGGTGCAGCTGGAGGTCAACACCCTGTTCCAGTCGCTGATCGACCTGCTGCACAAGATCGACCCGGTCGAGCTCAACGGGACGTTGAGCGCGCTGTCCGAGGGTCTGCGCGGTCACGGCGACGACTTCGGCGGCATCTTGTCCGGCCTGAACACGCTGACCCAGCAAACGAACCCGAAACTGCCCGCGCTGCAGGAGGACTTCCGTAAAGCGGCGGTCGTCACCAACATCTACGCCGACGCCGCCCCGAACCTGAACACCGTCTTCGACAACCTGCCGACGATCAACAAGACCGTCGTCGACCAGCAGAACAACCTCAACGACACGTTGCTGGCCACGATCGGCCTGGCCAACAACGCCTACGACACGTTGGAGCCGGCTGAACAGAACTTCATCGACGCCATCAACCGGCTGCGGGCCCCGCTGAAGGTGGCCGCCGACTATTCGCCGGAATTCGGCTGCCTGTTCGCCGGCATCGACCGGGGCCTCAAGGAATTCGGACCGATCCTCGGCGTGCGCAAAGCGGGTCTGTTCACGTCTTCGAGCTTCGTGCTGGGTGCGCCGGCGTACACCTATCCCGAATCGTTGCCCCTGGTCAATGGATCCGGGGGCCCGAACTGCCGGGGGTTGCCCGACATTCCGAACAAGCAACACGGTGGATCGTGGTACCGGGCGCCGTTCCTGGTGACCGACAACGCCAACGTTCCGTACGAGCCGTTCACCGAGTTGCAGTTCGACGCGCCCTCGACACTGCAGTTCCTGTTCCATGGCGCGTTCGCCGAACGGGACGACTTCTGATGGCGGCCGGGGCAATGCCGACGCACCGCTCGATGATGATCAAGGTCAGCGTCTTCGCGGTGGCCATGCTGATCGTGTCCGCGGGTCTGGTGGTGGTCTTCGGGGACTTCCGATTCGGCCCCGAAAGCACCTACCACGCAACGTTCACCGATGTGTCGCGCTTGAAGGCGGGCCAGAAGGTTCGCATCGCCGGGGTGCCGGTCGGAGCCGTGTCCGGTGTGAAGCTCAACCCGGACAACACCATCGACGTGTCGTTCGGGCTCGACAAGCGCTACACCCTCTATTCCTCCACCCGCGCGGTAATCCGCTACGAAAACCTGGTCGGTGACCGGTATCTGGAGATCACCTCCGGTCCGGGAGAGCTGCGCAAGCTGCCGCCGGGCGCGACGATCAACGCCCAGCACACCCAGCCGGCGCTGGATCTCGACGCGCTACTGGGTGGCCTGCGGCCGGTGCTCAAGGGGCTGGACGCGGACAAGGTGAACACGATCAGCAGCGCCGTCATCGAGTTGCTGCAGGGTCAGGGCGGCGCGCTATCCAACGTGCTGGCCGACACCAGCGCGTTCTCGTCGGCGCTGGGCCAGCGCGACCAACTCATCGGTGACGTCATCAACAACCTGAACACGGTGCTCAAGACGGTCGATGCGCGCAGCGCCCAATTCTCGGCCAGCGTGGACCAGCTGCAGCAACTGATCAGCGGCTTGGCGAAGAACAAGGACGACATCGCCGGCGCCATTCCGCCGCTGGCCTCCACGACGACGGATCTGACCGAGCTGCTGAAGAATTCGCGGCGGCCGCTGCAGGGCATCCTGGAAAACACCCGGCCGCTGGCCACCGAAATCGACAATCGGAAGGCCGAGGTCAACAACGACGTCGAGCAGCTGGGTGAGGACTATCTGCGGCTGGCGGCGCTGGGCGCCTACGGGTCGTTCTTCAACATCTACTTCTGTTCGGTGACGATCAAGATCAACGGCCCGGCCGGCAGCGACATCCTGCTGCCGCTCGGTGGTCAGGTGGATCCCAGCAAGGGGAGGTGCGCTTTTGTCAAGTAACGCAAAGCGCGAGCGCGATCCGCTGCGCACCGGCATCTTCGGTGTGGTGCTGGTGGTCTGCGTCGTGCTCATCGCATTCGGCTACGCGGCGTTACCGTTCTTCCCGCAGGGGAAGGTCTACGACGCCTACTTCTCCGACGCCGGCGGCATCAATCCGGGCAATGCGGTGTACGTGTCGGGCCTCAAGGTCGGCAAGGTGACCGCCGTGGGCCTGGCCGGTGACACCGCGAAGATCAGCTTCAGCGTGGATCGGCACGTCACCGTCGGCGACCAGTCGCTGGCCGCGATCCGCACCGACACCATCCTCGGTGAGCGTTCGGTCGCGGTGACGCCGGCCGGCAGTGGCAGGTCGACCACGATCCCGCTCAGCCGCACGACCACGCCGTACACGCTCGCCGGCGCGCTGGAGGACCTAGGCTCGAATGCCAGCAACTTGAACAAGCCCCAATTCGAGCAGGCGCTGAACGTCCTGACCGACACGTTGCACGACGCGACTCCCCAGCTGCGCGGCGCGCTCGACGGTGTGACGACGCTGTCGCGCACCCTGAATCGCCGGGACGAGGCGCTGCAAAGCCTGCTGGCGCATGCGAAGTCCGTGACCGGCGTCCTGTCCCAGCGTGCCGACCAAGTCAACAAGCTGGTCGACGACGGCAACGAGTTGTTCGCCGCGCTCGACGAGCGGCGCGCCGCGATCGGACAACTCATCGGGGGAATCCAGGGGCTATCGCAACAGATTTCCGGCTTCGTCGCCGACAACCGCCGTGAATTCGGCCCGGCGCTGAGCAAGCTCAACGACGTGCTGAGCGACCTCAACGAGCGCCGCGACTACATCACCGAGGCCCTCAAGCGGCTGCCGACTTACGCCACCGAGCTGGGCGAGGTGGTCGGCTCTGGGCCCGGCTTCAACGTCAACGTCTACGGCGTCATACCCGCGCCGCTGGTCGCGACGATGTTCGACTTCTTCTACCAGCCCGGCAAGATGCCGGCCAGCCTCGCCGACTACCTGCGGGGGTTAATCCAGGAACGCTGGGTGATCAGGCCGAAGTCGCCATGACCAAGCGCTTCTCCGGCAGCCGGGGGCTGCGTTACACGACCGCCATCGCTCTCATCGCGGCGTTGGTGGGTGGCGTGTACGTATTGTCGTCGACCGGCAGTACGCGAAGTATCGTCGGCTATTTCACGTCGGCGGTCGGTCTCTACCCCGGTGATCAGGTTCGTGTTCTCGGTGTCCCGGTCGGCACTATTCGCACGATCGAGCCGCGACCCTCCGATGTCAAGATCACTATGTCGGTGTCCAAGGACGTGAAGATCCCGAAGGACGCCAAGGCCATCATCATGTCGCCAAACCTGGTGGCGGCCAGGTTCATCCAGCTGACCCCGGCCTACACCGGCGGCCCGGCGCTGCCCGACGGCGGCAGCATCGGCCTCGGTCGCACCGGCGTGCCGGTGGAATGGGACGAGGTCAAGGAGTCGCTGACCCAACTGGCGGTGCAGCTCGGTCCGACGACCGGATCGATGCAGGGGCCACTGGGCCGGGCGATCAACCAGGCCGCCGACACGTTCAACGGCAACGGTGATTCGTTCCACAACGCACTGCGCGAACTCTCGCAAGCCGCTGGGCGGCTGGGGGATTCGCGCAGCGACATCTTCGGCACGGTCAAGAACCTTCAGGTTCTCGTCAACGCGCTGTCGGCCAGTAACGAACAGATCGTGCAGTTCGCCGGAAACGTCGCCTCGGTGTCGCAGGTGCTCGCCGACAGCTCACGCCACCTGGACACCACGCTAGGCACGCTCAACAAGGCCCTCTCCGACATCCGCGGGTTCCTGCACGAGAACAACTCGACCATCATCGACACGGTCAACAACCTCAACGACTTCGCCAAGACGCTCAGCGACCAGAGCGACAACATCGAACAGGTACTGCACGTCGCGGGTCCGGGTATCTCCAACTTCTACAACATCTACGACCCGGCCCAGGGCACGCTCAACGGTCTGTTGTCCATTCCGGAGTTCGCCAACCCCGTGCAATTCATCTGCGGCGGGTCCTTCGAGACGGCCGCCGGGCCGAGGGCGCCCGACTATTTCCGGCGTGCGGAACTGTGCCGTGAGCGGCTGGGGCCGGTGCTGCGGCGCCTCACCGTGAACTACCCGCCCATCATGTTCCACCCGCTCAACACGATCACCGCCTACAAGGGCCAGATCATCTATGACACCCCCGAAACCCAAGCGAAATCGGCGACTCCGGTCCCCGAGCTGACCTGGATCCCGGCCAATGGCGCCAAGACGCCGCCGGCCGCCCAGAATCCGGCGGATCTGCAGGCGTTGCTGGTTCCGCCGGCACCGCAGAGCGGCCAGGCGCCGGCACCGGCCTTGGGAAATGCCGGGCCCGCTCCGGCGCCCGGACCCGCGCCGGGGAGCGCCTTCGGACCCCTGCCGGGGCCCCCGCCAAGCCAAACACCGCCGGCCGCGGACGGGGGCGGCTGATGCGCCGGATGTGGTTGCGGGGTGGTGCGTTAGCGGCCGGTAGCGCGCTGCTGGCCGGCTGCCAATTCGGCGGTCTGAACTCCCTGTCGATGCCCGGTACGGCCGGCCATGGCGGCGGCGCCTACTCGATCACGGTCGACCTGCCCGACGTGGCGACGCTGCCGCAGAACTCTCCCGTCATGGTCGACGACGTGACCGTGGGCAGCGTTGCCGGCATTCAGGCGATGCAGCGCTCCGACGGATCGTTCTATGCCGCGGTGAAATTGGCGCTGGACAAAAACGTCGTGTTGCCGACCAACTCCACGGCGACGGTCGCCCAGACCTCACTGCTGGGTTCGATGCACATCGACCTGGCGCGCCCGAAGGACAAGCCGGCCATCGGCCGGCTGACCGACGGGTCGAAGATCTCCGAATCCAACACCGGCCGTTATCCCACCACCGAAGAGGTGCTGTCGGCCCTCGGTGTCGTGGTGAACAAGGGTAATGTCGGTGCCCTGGAAGAGATCACCGACGAGACCTATCAGGCCGTCGCCGGCCGGCAGAACCAGTTCGTCGACCTGCTGCCCCGACTCGCGGAACTGACCGCCGGACTCAACCGCCAGGTCAACGACATCATCGATGCCGTCGACGGCCTGAACCGATTCTCGGCGAGCCTGGCGCGTGACAAGGACAACCTGGGCCGGGCCCTGGACACCCTGCCCGACGCGATACGCGTGCTGAACAAGAATCGCGACCACATCGTCGAGGCGTTCGCGGCGCTCAAGAAACTCGCGACGGTCACTTCCAACGTGCTCGCGAAAACCAAGGCCGATTTCGCCGCTGACATGAAAGACCTTTACGCGGTGGCCAAGGCCCTCAACGACAACCGAAAGAACTTCGTCACTTCCCTGCAGATCTTGCTGACGTTCCCGTTCCCCAATTACGGGATCAAGCAGGCCGTCCGAGGCGATTACCTCAACGTGTTCACCACCTTCGACCTGACCCTGCGCCGGATCGGCGAAACGTTCTTCACCACGGCATATTTCGACCCGAACATGGCCCACATGGGTGAGATCCTCAATCCACCCGACTTCTTGACCGGCGAAATGGCAAACCTGTCCGGGCAGGCGGCCGACCCGTTCAAGATCCCGCCCGGCACGGCTTCAGGACAGTAGGAGGCGGCCGCAGATGCACGACAGACTCACCAAGATCCAACTCTGGATCTTCGCGGTGATCACCGCCATCACGTTGACGGTGATGGCAATCTTCTACCTGCGGCTGCCCGCGACCTTCGGGCTCGGAACCTACGCCGGCACCGCCGATTTCGTCGCCGGCGGTGGCCTCTACAAGAACGCCAACATCACCTATCGCGGCGTCGCCGTGGGACGGGTGGAATCGGTGGGCCTCAACCCCAATGGCGTCACCGCGGAGATGCGGCTGAACAGCGGCACGCCGATTCCGTCGAACGTCACCGCGACCGTCAAGAGCGTGTCGGCCGTCGGCGAGCAATACATCGACCTGGTACCGCCCAGTACGCCGGCGTCGACCAAGTTGCGCAACGGGTTTCGAATCGAGCGGCAGAACACCCGGATCGGCCAGGATGTCGCCGACCTGCTGAAGCGGGCCGAGGCGCTGACCAACAGCCTGGGCGACACCCGCCTGCGTGAGCTGCTGCATGAGACATTCATCGCGACCAACGGGTCGGGCCCCGAGCTGGCCCGGCTCTTCGAATCCGCCCGGTTGCTGGTGGACGAGGCCAATGCGAACTATCCGCAGGCTTCGCAGCTCATCGACGAGGCCGGTCCCTTCCTGCAGGCACAGATTCGCGCCGGCGCCGACATCAAGACGCTGTCCGACGGGCTGGCGCGGTTCACCTCCGAGGTGCGGCAGGCCGACCCGGAGCTTCGCCAGACGCTGGCCACCGCCCCGGGTGCCACCGACGAGGCCAGCACCGCGTTCTCCGGTATCCGCCCCTCCTTCCCGGCGCTGGCCGCCAGCCTGGCCAACCTCGGCCGGGTGGGCGTCATCTACCACAAGTCGATCGAGCATCTTCTGGTCGTCTTACCGGCGCTGTTTGCCGCGATCATCACGATGGCGGGCGGTCCACCTCTCGACGAGGGCGGCAAGCTGGACTTCAAGCTGGACCTGAACGACCCGCCGCCGTGTGCGGTCGGCTTCCTCCCGCCGCCATTGATGCGCACACCCGCTGACGAGACCGTGCGCGAGCTGCCGAAGGATATGTACTGCAAGGTCGCCCAAAACGACCCCAGCACGGTACGTGGCGCCCGCAACTACCCCTGCCAAGAGTTCCCCGGGAAGCGCGCGCCCACGATTCAGCTCTGTCGTGACCCGAAGGGCTATGTGCCCGTTGGGCGTAACCCATGGCGAGGTCCGCCGGTCCCGTACGACACTCCGATGACAAACGGTCTGAACGTCTTGCCGCCCAACAAGTTCCCCTACATCCCGCCGGGCGCGGAACCCGACCCCGGCACTCCGATCGTCGGGCCGCCCCCGCCCGGGGTGGTGCCCGGGCCGGGGCCGCTGCCGAACAAGCAGCCGGCATATGATCCGCCGCCGCCCAACGACAACGGGCCGCCACCACCCTTCACGTCGTGGCAGCCTCCGGGGATTCCACCCGTGCCGCCGCAACTGCCCTATCCCAAGTGGCTGCCACCACCGGCGCCGCCAGAAGGTATCAATCCCCCGCCGGCCGGTCCCGGACCGGAGAAGCCGTGGGGGCCGCCGCCGGGCCCGCAGCCGCAGGCCAGCGGACCGGCGTATACGACCTATGACGAGAAGACCGGCGCGTTCAAGGACCCGGCCGGCGGCACCGGTATTTTTGCGGCCGGAGCCAGCGGCGCATCCAGTGCCGAGAACTGGGTGGACCTGATGCTTGATCCAAGGCCGATGTAATGGACGCTGTCGCAGCAGAAGAGCAGACAACCAAACCCCGCGTCCGTCGTCGGGCGTCGCGCGCGGCGGGTCCCGCGAAATCGGAGGAGGCCAAGGCGGCGCCGGTGAGCGTCGAGGTCCCGGCCGGGTCCAAGTCGCCGGCGAAGCTCGCCAAGCCAGGGAAGGCTCTGAAACCTCCGCCGCGACGCCAACCCAACCGAAGGCTGGTGGCGTGGATCTCGTTTGCGGCCGCAGTGCTGGCCGTTGGGGCGCTTGCCGGCTGCGTGGCCCTGTTGCGAGTCCAGCAACGACACGCTCACGCCGCAGAGGCGCGTGACCAGCGTTTCGTCGACACCGCCAGGCAGACCGTGGTCAACATGTTCAGCTACAAACAGGACAACATCGACGAGAGCGTGAATCGTTTCGTCGACGGCACCAGCGGCCCGCTTCGCGGGATGCTTGGCGCCAACAACAACGTCGAAAACCTCAAGGCCATCTTCCGCACTACCAATGCGACGTCGGAGGCGGTCGTCAACGGCGCAGCGCTGGAAGGCATCGACACGGTCGCCGACAACGCGTCCGTCCTGGTCTCCGTGCGCGTCACGGTCGCCGACATCGACGGCGTCAACAAGCCCTCCATGCCATATCGTCTGCGCGTGATCGTGCACGAAGACGAGACCGGGCGAATGACCGGCTACGACATCAAATACCCGAACGGCGGTAATTGATGCGATGGCTGCGCTGGCTGGCGGCCGCCGCGAGTTACCTGGCGGTCGTGGCGTTCGTCGGACTGTCCGCGGTGGGCGGCTGGCTGTATTGGGACCGCGTGCAGACCCGCGGCGAGCAGGCGGCGCGTGCGGTCCTGCCAGGGTTGGCGGCCAAGGAGATTCCCGAGGTCTTCGCCTACGACTACCAGACCGTCGAGCGGAGCCTGACGGCCGCGTATCCGCTGTTGACGCCGGAATATCGCGCTGAATTCCAGAAGAGCGCCAACACGCAGATCATCCCCGAGGCCAAAAAGCGTGAAGTGGTTGTGCAGGCTAACGTGGTCGGCGCGGGAGTCATGTCGGCCAAACGGGATTCGGCATCGCTGATGGTCTACATGAACCGTACGGTGACAGACAAATCACGCCAGCCGCTCTACGACGGCAGCCGGTTGCGGGTGGACTTCAAAAAGATCGGCAAGCAGTGGCTGATCGCCTACATCACGCCGATCTAGTAGCACATCGCAATCGCGTTGCAGTACAACGGATAACGCTCGACCGGGCTGGGCGGGGGGCCGCTCAGTGTAAGCGAGAACGGTTGCTTCTTCATCGCCGGTTCCATCCCGCAGACGGCACCGTGCAGGGTGGTGTGGGTGCCGCTCATCGTTTCGTCGCTGAAAGTCCACGTTTCGGTGGAAGGGGCGGTGCCGCCACCCGGACATGACACACCGTCAGCCTTGTCGACCTTGAAAGTCCACAGCATGCTCGACATCCGCGCCCGGCCGCTGTAGTTCTGCAGTTTGTCCGCGGCGCTAATCCGCTCGTCCGTGAAACTCACGATGTTCAGGGCGCAGTTCATCGCGAAAACGATTGGGTCGGAATAGTCGTTCATGTTCCGGGTTCCGGAGGGCTGATCGCAGATGGCCGTGACGGTCCAGGTCACCCCCGACACGCCCGCCTCGTTGTAGCTGTAGTTGCCGTCCGGCGGCGGTCCGAGCGCCTTGGCGGGTGCCCCGGATTCCAGCGCAATTCCCGTTGCGACGGCGACGAAGATGCCGGTGCCCGCAGCCAGTCCGTGACGGAGCTTCATCTGACCCCTCCCTCCGCGATCCCTTGAGTATCACAGCGATTACGCGGCAACACCATGGGTTCGCGCGGCCTAGTTGGCATCGTGAGGACGCGACTCCGCCAACGCATCCAGGAACGACCGCGCCCAACGGTCGACGTCGTGCACCAGGACCTGGCGCCGCATCGACCGCATCCGGCGCCGGCCCTCCTCGACGGGCTGGTTGAGCGCCGCCTCGATCGCGTCCTTCACGCCGTCGAGGTCGTGCGGGTTGACCAGATAGGCCTGCCGGAGTTCGTCGGCGGCGCCGGTGAATTCGGACAGCACCAGCGCGCCGCCGAGATCGCTGCGGCATGCGACGTACTCCTTGGCCACCAGGTTCATGCCGTCGCGCAGCGGGGTGACCAGCATGACGTCGGCGGCCACGAAGAACGCGATCAATTCGTTGCGGGGGACCGGACGGTGCAAGTAGTGCACCACCGGATGGCCGACCTCCGCGTATTCGCCGTTGATGTGTCCCACTTCGCGCTCGATGTCGTCACGCAGAATCTGATAGCTCTCCACGCGTTCGCGGCTCGGCGTGGCGAGCTGGACCAGCACGGTGTCGTCGCGCTTCGCGCGTCCCTCCGCGAGCAGCTCCGAGAAGGCCTTGAGCCGCACGTCGATGCCCTTGGTGTAGTCGAGCCGGTCGACGCCGAGCAGCACCTTGCGGGGGTTGCCCAGCTCGGCCCGGATCTCCCGGGCGCGCCGCCTGATGTCGCGGTCGCGGGCGGCATGATCGAGCGAGCCGGAGTCAATGGAGATGGGGAACGCGCCCACCCGGACGACGCGCGACCCGAGATCGACCTCGCCGTATCGCGAGCGCACCCCAACCGATCCGCGGGAGGTGTTGACGCCGATCAGCCGCCTGGACAGGAACAGGAAGTTCTGCGCCCCCCCGCTCAAGTGGAAGCCCACCAGGTCGGCGCCGAGCAGGCCCTCGATGATCTCGGTGCGCCAGGGCAGCTGCATGAACAGCTCCACCGGCGGGAAGGGGATGTGCAGGAAGAAGCCGATGGTGACGTCGGGTCGCAGTTCGCGCAGCATCTTGGGAACCAGCTGCAGTTGATAGTCCTGCACCCACACGGTGGCGCCCCGGGCGGCGGCGCGGGAGGTGGCTTCCGCGAAGCGACGGTTGACCTCGACGTAGCGTTCCCACCATTGGCGGTGGTAGATCGGCTTGACGATGACGTCGTGATAGAGCGGCCACAGCGTGGCGTTCGAGAACCCCTCGTAGTACTGGGCGATGTCGTCGGCGCTGAGCCGCACCGGGCGGAGCTCCAGGTCCTCCTGCACGATCGGCTCGTCGTCGAAGTCGACCTCTTCCTCGGCGATGCCGGCCCAACCGACCCATGCGCCGCGCCGGCGGCGTAGCAGCGGCTCCAGCGCCGTCACCAGGCCGCCCGGGCTGCGCTTCCACGCCGTGGTGCCGTCGGGAAGCCGCTCCTGGTCCACCGGAAGCCGGTTGGCGACCACGACGAAGTCGGAGTTGCCGAAGTTCGGCATCTTCGAGTCGTGCCCGTTCCCGGGAGTCATTTACGCGTCGAGTTTTGCGGGCCCAATGCCGAGCATGGACAGGAACACGCGGCACTCGTCGGCGTCGTTCGCGTACGCCGCGACAACCCGCCTGGCCTGGCTCGCGGTGCTGTCGGCGACCGGTTCGACGTCGCCGATCTCGCCAGGGTCAGATTTGGTAGCCATGACTTAACTGTAGGTGATGCAGGATGGGCAGGCGGGTGAGGACTTGATGTAGCTAACGAGTTGACCGCTGTTCAGCCGCCAATAACGCACGTGTAGAACAACTGCAATAACCTCGTCGGCAACCGTCCCGGCTTTACGTGGCCCGCGACGCCAAAGACTTCGGAAACAGGATGGTTCTCACCCCCGCTGACGTCCACAATGTCGCATTCTCGCGTCCGCGCATCGGCAAGCGCGGTTACAACGAGCAAGAGGTCGACATCTTCATCGACCTGGTCGAGCAAGAGCTGACTCGGCACCTGCAAAAGGAAACCGAGCTCCGCAGCCGCTGCGCCGAGCTGCTCAAACGCGCTGGCACATTGGACCGACGGGAAGCCGAGCTTTCCGAGCGCGAGGCGGCCCTCGTCCAGTACGAACACGACGTGCGCGCCTGGGAGAGCCGGGTGCGCGAGCAGGAGGCGCGGCTCGCCCAGCGGGCGGGCGGGCTCGCGAAGCGGGCCAACCCGTTGCCCCAACAACTCGCCCAGATCCGGCATCGGGAGGCGCAGGTCGCCGGGCGGGAGGCCGAGCTTGCGCAGTGGGCGGACGAGCTGGGGCGGCGGGAAGCCGAACTGCGCTTGCGGGTACAGCAGCAACCGGCCACCGTCTTGCCCATCGCGGCGGACGCCGCCGCAGGCCAGGCGCCGCGAGCCTACCGCCACGCGCAGCCGCTGAGGGCCGTGCCGAAGTCCGCCGCGTCCAACGGGTCGGCCCGCATCGACGAGGTGCGTGCGGTCGCCTCGGTGCGCGGGCGGCACGACATGGAGAGGATGGCGATCCGGGCCGTCACAGATCAGCTCGGCAACACCGTGACCGAGACCGTCCATGAGCGGACCCGGAGGGCCCTACTCGACCACGACAGTCCGGCGGCGCCCGCCGACCACCAAGTCGAACTCGAGCGGCTGAAGGCAGAGAACGCCGAGCTGAACCGCTCGTTGCGGCTGCTCAAGGCGGCGGCCGCCTCTCTCGCGGCCGCCCTTGATCGCCCGTAGTCGGCCCACCCAGCGGTGAGTCGATTACACACTGGCCGTAATGTGTAAACACGTGGGACCTGGCGACGAATGAGGTGGGCCGAATGACAGTGTCAGAGCAAGCCGGTGCCCAGACGGGCGACGCCAACGCCGAAGAGTTGGTGACTTACGAAACCCTCGACGAGGGCCGCATCGCGCGCATCTGGCTCAACCGTCCGGAGGCACACAACGCGCAAAGCCGCGGCCTGCTGGTCCAGCTCGACGAGGCGTTTCTGCGCGCTGAGGCCGACGACACCGTGCGCGTGGTGATCCTGGCGGCGCGCGGCCGCAACTTCTCCGCAGGCCACGACCTGGGTTCGGAGCTGGCGATCGCCGAGCGCAGCCAGCTTCCGAGCTTTCGCATCAACGGTGGGACCCGCGATCCGATCGTGGAGAAGCTCTACCTGCAGGAGTGGCACTACTTCTTTCAGAACACCTGCCGCTGGCGGGATTTGCGCAAGATCACCATCGCCCAGGTGCAAGGCAATGCGATCTCCGCGGGCCTGATGCTGATCTGGGCGTGCGATCTGATCGTGGCCGCCGACAACGCGAAGTTCAGCGACGTGGTCGCGGTGCGCCTGGGCATGCCGGGTGTCGAATACTACGCCCACCCTTGGGAATTCGGTCCGCGCAAGGCCAAAGAGCTGCTGCTGACCGGGGACTCGCTCGACGCCGACGAGGCGTATCGGCTGGGCATGGTGTCCAAGGTGTTCCCCGTCGACGAGTTGGCGGACAAGACTCTGGAATTCGCCCGGCGCATCGCCGACCGGCCCACAATGGCGGCCCTGCTCGTCAAGGACTCGGTCAACGCCGCCTCCGACGCAATGGGATTCACCGAGGCGTTGCGGCACGCGTTCCACATCCACGAACTGGGCCACGCGCACTGGGCGGCCCACAACGAGAACCGGTACGCGGTGGGCCTGCCGCCCGAGGTCGAGGACTGGCGCAACGCCAAGCCCACGCAGGTGGCCCGCCGCGACACGCCGTAGCGGTCGCCGGTCCCACGTGGCCACCCGTTGCCGCGGCGAGTTCTCTGCGTGGTTCGATATCTGGAACCTGTTTGGAGTTTGAGAGGGCGTCGCGTGCAGCTTTCTTTCGAAAACCGGACGTATCTGGTCACCGGCGGTGGCAGCGGAATCGGCAAGGGCGTGGCCGCCGGGCTGGTCGCGGCGGGCGCCTCGGTCATGATCGTGGGCCGCAATCCCGACCGGTTGGCGGGGGCCGTCAGCGAGATCGAGGCCCTTTCGGGCGGCGGTTCCATTCGCTACGAGCCGACCGACGTCACGAATGAGGAGGAGGCCGCCCGCGCGGTGGACGCCGCGACGGCCTGGCACGGTCAACTCCACGGGGCGGTGCATTGCGCAGGTGGCTCCGAGACGATCGGACCGATCACCCAGATCGACTCAGAAGCCTGGCGGCGCACCGTCGACCTGAACGTCAACGGCACCATGTACGTGCTCAAGCACGTCGCGCGCGAGCTGGTGCGGGGTGGCGGGGGATCGTTCGTGGGCATCTCGTCGATCGCGGCCAGCAACACCCATCGCTGGTTCGGCGCCTATGGGGTGAGCAAGTCGGCCATCGACCACATGATGCAGTTGGCCGCCGACGAACTCGGACCGTCCTGGGTGCGGGTCAACAGCATTCGGCCGGGCCTGATCCGCACCGATCTGGTCGCGCCGGTGTTCGCCCTGCCGGAGGTGGCCGAGGATTACCGCGAGTGCACGCCGCTGCCCCGCCCCGGCGAGGTCGAGGACGTCGCCAACCTGGCGATGTTCCTGCTCAGCGACGCGGCCTGCTACATCACCGGGCAGGTCATCAACGTCGACGGTGGGCTGATGCTGCGGCGCGGCCCGGACTACTCCGCCATGCTGGAGCCGGCGTTCGGCGCCGACGGGCTACGGGGAGTGGTCTGACGCCAGGCCGGCGTCGCGGTCGGCGAGCGTGGCGAGCGCCGACCAGTCCAGGTGCCCGCCGCCCGATGCCACCAGGGCCAGGAAGCGGTCGCGCAGCAGGCTTGCCACCGGCAGGGGCACCTGCAACTGCTCCCCGGCGGCGAGCGCCAGCCGGACGTCCTTGAGGCCCAGCTCGGCGGCGAACCCGGCCGGCTCGAACTCCCGGCGCGCGATCAACCCGCCGTAGGTCTGGTAGACGGGGGCGGCGAACAACGTCGACGTGAGGATGTCGACGTACTGCTGCCTGTCGACCCCGGCCTTGGCGACCAGCGCCACGGCCTCACTCACACTCTCGATCACCGACGCGATGAGGAAGTTGCCGCTCAGTTTGACCAGGTTGGCGGTGTGCGGCTGCTCGGATACCACGAAGGTCCGCTGGCCGATCGCGTCGAACAGCGGGGAGAGCGCCTGTAGCACCTGCGGCTCGCCCGCCGCAACAACGAAAAGCTTTGCCGCCGCGGCCGCGTCGGGCCTGCCGAACACCGGTGCCGCGGCGTAGCGCTGGCCGGCTTCGGCGTGTGCGGCCGCCAGGCGCTCCGAGAGGGCGACACTGATGGTGCTCGACGAGACGTGCGTGGCGCCCGGAGCCAGCGAAGCGACTACGCCGGCCTCACCGAACACCACATCCTCGACGGCGTGGTCGTCGGCGAGCATGGTGAACACCACCTCGCCGTGGCACGCCTCCGCCACGGCGGGCGCCGCCGCGGCGCCCTGCTGCACAAGCGTCGCCGCCTTGTCGGGGGAGCGGTTGTAGACGATCACGCGGTGGCCCGCCTTCAACAGGTTCGCGGCCATGCCCTGGCCCATCTTGCCCAAGCCGATAAATCCGATGTCCATGCGTCCACTCTGCCTTGTCCGGGGGCCGTCCTTTGCAATGATGAGCCCCTAGCGACGCGACGAGCAGGGAGCGGCAATGAAGCGACTCGAGGGCAAACGGATCCTGGTGACCGGCGCCGCGTCGGGCATCGGGCAGGCGACCGCGCTGCGACTCCTCGACGAGGGCGCCACGGTGGTGGCCTCCGACGTCGCGGAGGGCGGCCTGGGCGCCACTCGTGCCCGCGCCGACGAGGCGGAGACGGCCGGTCGTCTGACCACCATGCCGATGGACGTGGGCAACGAGGATTCGGTGGTCGACGGCGTGTGCCGGGCCGTCGAAACGCTCGGCGGCCTGGATTCGTTGGTCAACGCCGCCGGCATCCTGCGCGCCGCGCACACCCACCAGACCTCGCTGGAACTGTGGAACCAGATCGTCGGCGTCAACCTGACCGGCACGTTTCTCGTTGTGCGGGAAGCGCTTCCGGCATTATTGGCGAATTCGCGCAGCGCGATCGTCAACTTCAGTTCGACGTCCGCCTCTTTCGCTCACCCGTATATGGCGGCATACGCCGCGAGTAAGGGCGGGATCCAGGCGTTCACGCATTCGCTGGCGCTCGAGTACGCGCGCGACGGCCTGCGCGCGGTGTGCGTGGCACCCGGCAGCATCAAGTCCGGGATCACCGATGCAACCGGCGGATACATCCCGAAAGACGCTGACTGGGCGCTGTTTTCAAGGTTGATGCCGATTCTGCCGACCACGGTGGAGTCCAGCGGCACCGGGATGGCCGATCCGTCGGTGGTGGCCGGGGTGATCGCCATGCTGGTGTCCGAGGACGGCGCGTTCATCACCGGAACCGAGATCCGCATCGACGGCGGGACGCACGCCTAGCCGGCGACCCGCGGCGGCCCGCTGCGCCCGGGTTCGCCGCGCGGCTAGTTAACGCACGGCACGCCGCCGCCGCCGATCGGCTTCCCCTGATCGGGCGTCGGATAGGTCGTCGTGGTGCCGTTGTAGTAGTACGGCTTGGCCTTGGTGGACGTCGTGGTGGTCGCGGTTTCGTCGGTGCTGTCGTCAACCATGGACACCGAGAAATTCGTATCGACGGTCACCCTGATGTGGCCGGGCTGAACGCTGGGGTCGGGCTGGCCGGGCGCGTCGAGGCCGAGCAGTTTGGCCACGTTCGCCGCGTCGGCTTCCGCACCGGCGCCGTACGCGACCGTGCTCGCCGTAGGCTCGCCCGAGTTGCGGTCGCGGGTCTGGCCCGTCGTGTAGCCGTGGTTCTGCAGGGCGCGGGACACCTCGGTCGCGAGCCCACTCGTGCTGCCCGCATTGATCACATCGACGACGGTCGACGGACTGGGCTTGGCGGCCGTGGTGGCGGGCGCTGTGGTTGTGGGCGAGGCGCCGATCGCCGTGGCCACCTCGGCCTTGATCGCCGCCGGGTCGATGATGTTGACGTCCTGACCGTCGATGTTGTCGTAGCGCACCACCGGCAGCGTGCGGAACTCGACGTGGCCGCTGGAGGCCAGCGAACCGAGCCGCTGGATCATCTCCTCGTCCCAACCGGCCGACAACACCACATCCTTGCGTGCCACGGCCATCAGGCTTTTGAGCTTGTCCAGATTGGTGAAGGTCCCCGCGGCCTGCAGCTCCTGCATGACCGACGAAATGAACGCCTGCTGCCGATGGGTGCGGTCCAGGTCCCCGTTCTCCAGGCCGTGGCGCTGCCGCACAAAGGACAGGGCCTCTGACGCGTCCAAGGTCTGCCGCCCGGCCGGGAAGTCGGCGCCCGAATACGAGTCGTAGACGGGGTGGTTGAGGCAGACCTCCACCCCGCCCAGGGTTTGGGCCAGGTCGTAGAACCCGGCCAGGTTGACCTCGGCGAAGTAGTCGATCGGTACGCCGGTCAGGCTCCGCACGGCACGCAGGGTCGCCGCCCGGCCGGCTTCCCGGCCCTTGGTCTCGAGTTCCTTCTGAGTGCTGGTGCCCTGGTTGGCGAGCTTGTTAGCGACGTACTGCTTGGTCAGGCCGTACGCCTCTTTGATCTTGATGTGGTTGTAACCCGGCACCCCGTTGAAGGCGACCCAGTCGTCGCGTGGGATCGAGAAGGCGACGACTTTGTCGTCGGCCCCGACGTGCACCAGGATCAGGGTGTTGGTGTTGTAGCCGCCGTCGTCGGAATCGCCCGCGTGCAGGTGCTTCAGAATCGACCAGGGCAGGTCGTTGCCGTCCTGGTCTTTGCGGGAGTCCAGCCCGATCAGCAGGATGTTCATGTTGTCGCCGCTGGAGCGCGGGTCGTCGGGCTGCAGGGCGTTCGAGACGGTGATGCCGCCCAGCGCGCCGTGCGCGACGTAGTACCCCGCCCCGGTCAGGCCGACTGCCGCCACGGACACCAGCGCGCCCAAGGTGCGCGTCAGTCCCTTGCGGAATCGGGAGGGCTGACGGACGGCTCGATGACGGTGGTGGGCACCGCCAGAGCGGGCCATCACAAACCTCGGCCCAAACCCAGCGCATCGCCGGGCACCGCGGCGGCGGTTTGCGGCGATGTCGCTTCAAGCATGGTGTCAAGTATGCGTTAGCTTGCTGTGAAGCCCCCAATCGAGAACGGGTTCCCGGCACGCTCGACCGGCAGCGTCCGGCCGGCCGTCGGGGCGGCAGCATCTGCCTGACCAGCGTGTTCCGAGCGAACCGTCTCGCGGGGGTTTCACCGACGTCACATGGCCGGCGTGACCGAATCGAACTTGTGATCGAGCCGAAATGACGGCTATCCGGCTTTGACGAGGTCCTCGCCCGACTCGTAGAACACGGTGATGTTCGAGCCGGTCACGATCTCTGCGAGGTACACACCGAGCGGCTCCACCTCGTAGTAGTAGTGAACGTTGCCCCGGGGGTCGACCGCCGTAGCGCACGACAAGCCCGGCGCCCCGCAGCGTTGTTTGATGGGTACGGCGAGAACGGCGAGGGCCACCATAACGGCAATCCCGGCGATCAGCCGACCCCTGCCGAAGGCCCGCCTGGTCGTTGGTGCCGGATGCATCACCGTTGGAGTGTAAGCGGCAGGCCAGCCCGATCCGGCTCGGCGCAGTAGGTTTTGCAGCTATGGCCATTGCAAACCCCGGCGGCGCTGCATCGCCGCAGACCCGGGTCGAGGTGCTGGGCAATATCGGGCCCAACTGGTTCGCCGCGGTGATGGGCACCGGGATCGTGGCCAGCGCCGGCGCGGCCCTGCCTGTGCACGTGGTGGGACTGCGCGCCTTCGCCCAGGTGGTCTGGGTGATCGCCGCCGTCCTGCTGGTGGTGCTCATCGTCCTGGTCGGGGGCCACTGGTTGCGCCACCCCACGGTGGCGCGCACGCACGCCCGCAATCCGCAGATGGCGCACTTCTACGGCGCCGCCCCGATGGCGCTGATGACGGTCGGCGGGGGAGCGGTGCTGGTCGGAAGGGATCTGCTCGGCGAGCGCGTCGCGGTAGACCTGGACTGGGTGTTGTGGACGGCGGGAACGCTGGGCGGGCTGTTCACCGCTGTCAGCATCCCGTTTTTGATGTTCACCCAGCACAACGTCGAGCCCGACGCGGCCTTCGGGGGCTGGCTGATGCCGGTGGTCCCGCCCATGGTGACCGCGGCCATGGGGGCGCTGCTACTGCCGCACATGACGGCGGGCACCGGACGCGAAACCATGCTGTACGGCTGCTACGCGATGTTCGGCCTGTCGTTGCTGGCTTCGCTGAACATCATCGCGATGATCTGGGCGCGCCTGACCCTCTACGGCACGTCGGGCTCGGCGCGGGTGCCGACGCTGTGGATCGTCCTGGGTCCGCTCGGCCAATCGATCACTGCCGCAGGGCTTTTGGGTGCAAGCGCGGGACTGGCTGTCAACCCCGAGCTGGCCGAGGACCTGAATGCCTTCGCGATCCTGTACGGAGTTCCGGTGTGGGGTTTCGCGGTGTTGTGGATCGCGCTGGCCACGGCGCTGACCGTGCGCACGCTGCGTCGCGGCATGCCGTTCGCGCTGACGTGGTGGAGCCTGACCTTCCCGGTCGGAACGTTCGTCACGGGCACCTCGCAGCTCGCCGGCCACACGCACCTGCCCGGTTTCCGGGTGGCCGCGGCGATCGCGTACGCCGGGCTGTTGTTCACCTGGCTGCTGGTGGCTGTGCGCACCGCGCGGGGGAGCCTGCGCGGCAACCTGCTCAAGCTGCCGCCGAGCACCGCGCCGGTCAAGGCCAGCAAGGAACCGGTGTCCTGAAGCCGCGGCGGCCGAGTTCGTCCGCGTTTCGGCGCCCGGGGTCGGCGGGTAGGCAACCCTGAGCCGATCGGAGGTGCTAAATGATGGACACGATCGAGCCGCCGGAGCGTGGCACTCCCGACGAGACGCCCGAGCGGCTGGCGCCGGCCGAGACACCCGAGCGGCTAACCCCGGCGGAACCGCCGGAGCGTTTGACGCCGTCGGAGCCGTCCGAGCGTCAGCCGCGGACACGAGCAGCTTGACGAGATCGGAGGTTGAGGATGCGCGCTGAGGAAGGCGACGAAACCGTTAGCGACTACGCGGCGGAGGGAAAGCAAGCTCTCGGCAGGATCAAGGCTTCACAATGGGCCGGGAGCCGCCTCGGCGATGTCGCCCGGCGGTTTTCGCGCCTGTGGCGCGGCGATCACTCGTCGGAAGGCAAACCGGACGCATAGGGGTGGTCACGCGGGCGCGGGGTACCGGTGGGCCCACGGGGCGGCGTCCTCGAGTTGGGCTGCCAGCTGCAGGAGGTCGGCGTCGGCGCCCAGGCGCCCGACGAATTGAACCCCGAGGGGAAGCCCGTCGTCGGTCCAGTGCAGGGGCACGCTGATCGCGGGGCGTCCGGTGATGTTGGCGAGCTGCGTATAGGGCACCCATCCCAGGCTCTCCTGGACCAATTGGTCGAGAATCCCGCTGAGCGCCATGAGTTTTCCCGCGCGCAGCTTGCTGGCGATGCGGGCCACCTGTTGGAGGGGCCGCGGCGTGGCCGTCGCGCCGACCCGGAGCGGTGGCGTGGCCAGGGTGGGGGTCAGCAAGCAATCGAAGGTCTCGTGGAACCCCGCCAGGGATCGGATGTGGTTGTTGCGGTTCTCCAGCGCGAGGATCGGTGCCAGCACGCCGGTGGACCGGGCGAGTTCACTCACGGCCAAGGTGTCGGCCTCGAAATCGCGGTCGCCGGCGCCGGTGCGCTGTCTGGCGTCCGCGACGTGCTGGTAGAGCTGGGCGAACCAGATGGTGAGAAAGTCACGGGCGAGGGCGGCGTCGTCGTACGGCGGCCGAACCTCCTCGACCCCGTGCCCCAGACCGCTCAGGAGCGATACCGCCCGTTCCACCGCGGCGACGGCTTCCCGGTCCGGGTGTGGGTTGATCGCCGAAGACCACGAGTACCCGATCCGCAGCGTGCGCGGACGACGCTTGACGTGGTCGGCGAAAGTGCCTCGCGGAAGGGCGACTTCGTAGGCCGCGTACGGATCGCGGCCGACGATCGCGTCGCACAGCGCGGCGCTGTCACGCACCGTGCGCGAAACGACGCCCTGGGTCACCATCCCGAACATCGGCTCGCCGGTCTGCGGCCCGTACGGCGAAAGTCCCCGGCTGAACTTGAGGCCGACGAGCCCGTTGCAGGCGGCGGGGATGCGGATGGATCCGCCGCCGTCGTTGGCCCCCGCGGCCGGGACGATCCCGGCCGCGACCGCCGCCCCGGAACCTCCGGACGAGCCGCCGGGGGTGTGCTGGGTGTTCCACGGATTACGTGCCGGCCCCCAGTAATCGGATTCCGTCACGCCCTTGGCCCCGAACTCGGGGGTGTTGGTCATCGCGAAGATCACCAGCCCCGCGTCCAGGAACCGCTGCGTCACCAGGGCGTGTCGATCGGCCACGTCGTTGGCCAGCGAGCGGGAACCGCTCGAGGTCGGGAAGCCGCGATACTCCTGCGCGAGGTCTTTGATCACGAAGGGCACACCGGCGAACGGTCCGCTCAGGGCCGGGTCGGCGGCCCGCCTGTCCGCGACCTCGCCGAGGTGGCGGACGATCGCGTTCAACCGCGGATTGACGGCGTCCGCCCGCCGCCGTGCCAGTGCGAGAAGTTCGGACGCCGTGACCTGCTTGCGCTCGACCAGTTCGGCCAACGCGGTCGCATCCAAGGACAGGTATTCGTCAAGCTGCATCGGTTTCTCCTCAGGACGCTCCGCTGCATCGTATTGGAGCCGCTTCGGGGCCCGGGTCGGCGCCGAAACGGCTTAGTATCACCTGATGCCGATGGCAGTGGAACCGTTTTCGATCCAGGGTCCCGGCGGCGTACGCATCGTCGCCGACCGGCTGGGCGATCCGCAGGCGCGGGCCGTGGTGTTCCTGCACGGTGGCGGGCAGACGCGTCGTTCGTGGGGCAAGGCCGCCGCCGCCGTCGCGCAGCGCGGCTGGCAGGCCGTCACCGTCGACCTGCGCGGCCACGGGGAATCCGATTGGTCCGACGCGGGCGACTACCGCGTCGTCAGCTTCGCCGGCGACGTCCGCGAAGTGCTGGGCACGCTGCCCCCGCAACCGGTGCTCGTCGGCGCATCCCTGGGCGGCTTCACGTCGATGCTGCTCGCGGGTGAGCTGTCCCCGGGCATCGCCAGCGCGGTGGTGTTGGTCGACATCGTGCCCAACATGGACCAGTCAGGGGCGAATCGGATCCACGCCTTCATGTCCGACCGGGTGGAATCGGGGTTCGCCTCACTTGACGAAGTCGCCGACGCCATCGCCGAATACAACCCGCACCGGCCGCGGCCCACCGACCTGGACGGCCTGACCACGAATCTGCGCCGCCGCGGCGATCGCTGGTACTGGCACTGGGATCCCCAGTTCATCAGCGGAACCGCCGCGTTTCCGCCGTTCGAGGTTACCGACCCCGATCGCATGCACGCGGCCGTCGACGCGATCCTGCGCGACGGCGTGCCGATGCTGTTGATTCGGGGACAGATGAGTGACCTCGTCAGCCAGGAACGCGCCGACGAATTCCTGGCGCGCTTCCCGCAGGTCGAGTTCAGCGACGTGCGCGGTGCGGGGCACATGGTGGCCGGTGATCGCAACGACATCTTCGCCGACGCCGTGCTGGGCTTCCTCGCCCGCCACGTCGGCGACTGATCATCGGTTTGTCGCCTCGCGGCGAAAGCTGTTGCGGTGCAGAGCAATCGCCATCGATTTGCCGTTTACGTCAATTCGCCGCGGGCGGGCCGGCGGGCGTATTCCGAACGGCCGGGCGGCCGAAACCCGCTCCCGCTGTTAGCATGCTGCCCGATACATCAAGAGAGGTGGCGTGGCCATGCGGTGGTTGCGAGGGTTGGG
Source organism: Mycobacterium sp. E2497 (assembly GCF_001668695.1). Classification (NCBI taxonomy): domain Bacteria; kingdom Bacillati; phylum Actinomycetota; class Actinomycetes; order Mycobacteriales; family Mycobacteriaceae; genus Mycobacterium; species Mycobacterium sp. E2497. The sequence continues at coordinate 4,027 of NZ_LZKD01000116.1, read as the reverse complement.
CCTGGTCGGCGCTGTGGTCGTCGCCACGATGGCGTTGGCGAATCCCGCGCGTGCGGATTCGGGCGTGACGCCGGGCATGAAGGTTGAGGATGAAAATAACTCGTGCACAGCGGGTTTCGCGGCGAAGGGTAACGACGGCAGCTATTACCTGATGACCAGCGGCCACTGCGACGCCCATGACGGTTCGTTGTGGACGTACGGGAATTCGTTACCGCTCGGGAGGATCAGCGCCAGCGAGCAGGAGGGTGAGACGCGGGACGCGGCGATCATCCGCCTCGATCCGGGCGTCGGCGCGCCGATAGGTGATGTCGGCGGCAGGTATGTGGTCCGGGATGTGTTGAACGGCGACCAAATTCGGGAGGGTGTGCCGTTCTGCAAGATCGGTGCGGTCACCGGCGAGACCTGTGGGGTCGTCAAGCATGTCGAAGGTGGCGTTGTCACAGCCAGCGTGTTCAGCCTCAACGGGGACAGCGGCAGCCCCGGTTTCGTGAAGAACGATGACGGCACCGTGAGTGCGGTGGGTTTGTTGATGTCTTCGCCCGAGGGCGACGACAACACCACCGACTTCGTACTCGTCGATCCGCTACTGGGCAAGTGGGGGTTGCGCGTTCTGCCGTAGCGTGCGGCATCGCGACACCGCGTTTCTCTTTCACCGGCAGCGGGTACCCGGCTCGCGGCTTTGCGGGCGTCAGTGCTGCAGGTTCGGCGTGGGCTCGCGGAGTCGACCAGGCCAACGAGTTGGCAGTGCGGAACCAGCGACACGAAGGAGAGCAGTGGTGAAGCGTGGGTTCGTCGTCGGCATGGCGGGCGTAGCCGTGGTGGCCGCCGCCTGCGCCGGCTGTTCGAGTAACAAGTCAACCACCGGGTCCTCGTCCTCGTCGTCGCCGTCGGCGGCCGGCCCGCAGGTCATCGTGGACGGTCAGGCGCAGAACGTCAGCGGCCAGGTCACCTGCGCCCCGGCGGGCGACAACACCAACATCGGCATCGGTGACTCCACAGCCGGTGTCGGCGCGGTGGTCAGCAACGCCAACCCGCCCATCGTTCACTCGGTCGGGCTCGGCAGCGTCAACGGCATCACCCTCGGCTTCTCCGACGCCGGTCCCAACCAGGGCGGCAACGCCGGAGCCGCGGTGAACGGGAAAACCTATGCGATCAAGGGCACCGCAACCGGGCTCGACATGAGCAACCCGCAACAACCGCAGCAGGTGACCAAGTCATTCGAGTTGGACGTCACCTGCCCCTAGTGCAGGCGATCCACACCCAAGAGGGGACGCAGCTATGTCAATGAAACGTGTTGTCAGCGCGGCGGCGCTCGCGGCGGGCCTGAGTATCTCCGCGATCACATTGAACGCCGGTTCGGCCTTCGCGGCTCCGCTCGGCCCGCCCCCGCCGTGCCCGAACTGCCACGGAGGTGGTGGTGGTGGCGCTCCCGGCGGCGGCGGTGGTGGTCCGCAGAGCGGCCCGGGCGGTCAGCAGGCCGGACCCGGCGGCGCGCCGGGCGGGCAGAACAATCCTCCCCAAGGGGGCCAGGGCCCGAACAACCCGCCGCAGGGCGGCCCGAGCAGCCCGCCGCAGGGCGGGCAGAACGAGCAGGGCCGCCAGAACAACCCGCCGCAGGGTGGGCAGAACCCGCCGGCGCCCGACGAGCACGGGCAGTACCCCCAGCAGGGCGGCCCGAACGAGCAGCCGAACAACGCGCCGAACGATCACGGGCCGAACCCGCCGGGTGGGCAATCCAACGCGCCGGCGAGCGAACACAACGCGCCGCCGCCGGAGGGCAGGCAGGCCCTCAACCCGCCGAGCACGCAGCCACCGCACCAGCCCTATGTCCCGCGCGGGACCTATGTCAGCGGCAACGCCCAAGTTGGCGGGCCCGGCGACGCGCGGACCGGCTTCAGCGTCGTGGACCACGGCGCGCCGCCCCCGCCGCCGCCGCGAGGACACGGCTGGAACGACGGCCCGGCACCCGGCCACGCGCCGCCACACTGGGTGGGCGCGCCGCCTCCGGGCGGCTGGGACGGTCCGCCGCCTCCCGGCGGTTGGAACCGTCCGTGGTCCGGGCCGCCGCGTGACGTCGCCGTCGCGCAGGCCGATTTCGGGCCGTTCCAGTACGACACCTACACCGCCATCCCGGTCTTCAACTGGCAGTTCGGCGGTTGGGGCTTCTGGTACATGGGAGTCTGGGTTCCGCTGTACTGACGGTCCGGCCTGACTGGGTCGCCGCAACGGGCCGCCGAGGCACGCAGCCGCTACAGCCGCGGTGCGCCCGTCGGCGGGCGGTCGGCGGGTGGTCGTGGCAGGCTCCGGGAATGGATGTGCGGGAAAACGTTCGCCGAGCCATCGAGGTCATGACGGCGTGGACGTCGGACAGCGGCAATGAATTCGCATGGAGCCGGCTCGTCGAGAACGTCACCAACGAACCCGACGGCGAAATCATGCTGCTGATGGGTTTCGTCAATCTCGCCGGCGAGTTGGGCATCAAGCTGGAGAGGGCGACCGGCCAGACGATGCGCACCCATCTGCAAGACATCGCCCTGAAGTACCTGTGAGGGCCGCGTGAACACGATGGACAAGCGGTTCGTTCGGGTCGGCCGCGACGGCGGTGTGCTCTCGGTCGAGCTGATCAATTCCAAATCGCTCAACATCGTCGGCACGGCCGCCATCGAGGAATTGACACGGGCGTTCGTCACCGCCGGTGATGACGATGACGTTCGGGTGGTCGTCCTGCGCGGGGCCGGGGACGCGGCGTTCATCGGCGGCGCCGACATTCATGAGATGGTCGCCCTGGACCGCGTCAGCGCCGAAGCCTTCATCCGTCGGCTCGCGGGCCTTTGCGAGGCGATCCGTCAATGCCCCGTCCCGGTCATCGCCCGGCTCGCCGGGTATTGCCTGGGCGGTGGGCTCGAGGTCGCGATGTGCTGCGATCTGCGGATCGCCGAGTCCGGCGCCGAATTCGGCATGCCCGAAGTGGCGGTCGGAATTCCCTCGGTGATCCATGCGGCCTTGATGCCGGCGTTGATCGGGGCGTCGCACGGCCTGGCTCCTGCTGACGGGCGAAACGATCGGCGCCGGCACGGCCGTCACGTGGGGCCTGGTGCACGAGGCGGTCGCTCCCGACGCGCTTGACTCTCGCATCGCCGCGCTCGCGGGGAGGCTCGCGGGATTCGGCCCGCACGCGGTCCGCCAGCAGAAGCGGTTGCTCAACAAGTGGTTCGACATGACGGTGCACGGGGCGATCGAGGACAGCATCGAGCAGTTCGGTCTGGCGTTCCTGACCGGGGAGCCACAAGAGCACATGCGGGCGTTCCTCGCGCGCAAGAAGGACCGAGCCTAGCGCCGGCGCATAACGGGGACGTTGAGTGCGAAATCCCTTGCGGTGCTTGCTTATCAGCCGGGCGTATGGTCTTTACTGCGGGTGAGTGGCGAGGTAGTCCCCGACGGGGATCGGGGCCGGCGCTGAGTAACCGACGGGCAGCAGAACGTCGCCGGCGGTGGTGACGTAATAGACGTCCCAGCGGTAGTAGGTGGGGAACGCGGCCGGATCGGCGGCGATCAATGCGGCGTATTGGTCGACCGCACCGACGTATTGGTGCGCGTGGTTGTAGCCGTAGATGGCGCGAGCGGGGTCGTTGGCGAAGCCGTTGGCGGCGAGGAACCGGCCCGCCGCCATGATGCTGTCGCGGGGCGAGTTGATGTCGCCGCCCTGGCCGTAGGTGGCGAAGGTCGACGGCAAGAACTGCATGGGCCCTTGGGCGCCGGCCGTGCTGACCCCGTTGATGCTGCCGAAGCGGGTCTCGACGAAGTTGATCGCGGCCAGGTAGTTCCAGCCGACGCCGGTCTCGGCTTCCGCCGCGTGGTAGTCGTTCATCAGCTCGTCGGCCGGGACCGGGGGGTCGATCCGCCACGCGGGAAGCGTGTCTTTCGCGGGCGTCATAGCCTGCAGCTGGCGCCGGGCGTCGAGGTTGCGGTCGTAGACGTCGGCCAGTTCGGGCGGGATGCGTGGCCGGGTGATCGAGTCCCATTCGGG
>NZ_LZKD01000115.1:0-1372 GCF_001668695.1 Mycobacterium sp. E2497 | reverse complement strand
GTCGACATTCCGATCGACCAGCTGCCGTCGCTGCCGCCGTTGCCTGTTGACTTGCGGGCGCGTTTGGACGCTGCGCTGGCTAAGCCGGCTGCTCAGCAGCCGAGTTGGCCGGCCGATGAGGCGGCGGCGATGCGCACGGTTTTGGAGAGTGTGCCGCCGGTGACGGTGCCTTCGGAGATCGTGCGCTTGCAGGAGCAGCTGGCGCAGGTCGCTAAGGGTGAGGCGTTTTTGTTGCAGGGTGGCGATTGTGCGGAGACGTTCACCGACAACACTGAGCCCCATATCCGGGGCAATATTCGTGCGTTGTTGCAGATGGCGGTGGTGCTGACTTATGGCGCCAGCATGCCGGTGGTCAAGGTGGCCCGTATCGCGGGCCAGTACGCTAAGCCGCGCTCGGCTGACATCGACGCTTTGGGGTTGCGGTCCTATCGCGGGGACATGATCAATGGCTTCGCCCCGGATGCGGCCGCGCGTGAGCATGACCCGTCGCGGCTGGTGCGGGCTTATGCCAATGCCAGTGCGGCGATGAACCTGGTGCGGGCGCTGACGTCGTCGGGGCTGGCGTCGTTGCATCTGGTGCATGACTGGAACCGGGAGTTCGTTCGGACGTCGCCGGCCGGCGCGCGTTATGAGGCGTTGGCCACTGAGATCGACCGGGCCCTGCGCTTCATGAGCGCCTGCGGTGTGGCCGATCGTAATCTGCAGACCGCTGAGATCTATGCCAGCCATGAGGCTTTGGTGCTCGACTACGAGCGGGCGATGCTGCGGTTGTCGGAGAGCGAGGATGGGGAGCCGCAGCTGTTCGATCTGTCGGCGCACACCGTGTGGATTGGTGAGCGGACCCGTCAGCTCGACGGTGCGCATATCGCGTTCGCGGAGGTGATCGCCAACCCGATCGGCGTGAAGATCGGCCCGACGATGACCCCGGAGCTGGCGGTCGAATACGTGGAACGGCTTGACCCGCACAATAAGCCCGGCCGGTTGACGTTGGTGAGCCGGATGGGCAACCACAAGGTGCGCGATCTGCTGCCCCCGATCGTCGAGAAGGTGCAGGCCACCGGTCATCAGGTGATTTGGCAGTGCGACCCCATGCACGGCAACACTCACGAGTCGTCCAACGGGTACAAGACCCGCCACTTCGACCGCGTGGTCGACGAGGTGCAGGGCTTCTTCGAGGTGCACCGCGCGCTGGGCACCCATCCGGGTGGCATCCACGTCGAGATCACCGGTGAGAACGTCACCGAATGCCTCGGTGGGGCGCAAGACATCTCGGACCTGGACCTGGCCGGGCGCTACGAGACCGCGTGCGACCCGCGGCTGAACACCCAGCAGTCGCTGGAGCTGGCGTTCCTGGTCGCCGAAATGCTGCGCG
>NZ_LZKD01000114.1:0-830 GCF_001668695.1 Mycobacterium sp. E2497 | reverse complement strand
GCTCGCCTCGTCCAGCACCGCCGCGAGGCGATCGACCACGCCGCCGGGACCCGCGGCGGCGGCTCGCAGCCGCGGCACCGCCATGCGTTCGATGTCCTCGACGGCCGCGTCCAGCAATTCGGACTTGTTCGGGAAGTAGTGGTACAGGCTGCCGCTGGTGACGTCGGCCGCCCGGGCGATCTCGCGAATCGTGGTGCGCGAATAGCCATTCTCGGCCACACATCGCATCGCGGCGGTGATGATGCGGGCCCGGGTCTGCTCACCGTCGGCACCCACCGGCCGACCCAATTGCGGCGGCGTGACGCTCATGCGGCGGGAAGCCCGCCGCAGCTCCGTCCATCACGCACTACGCACCTCCGCGGCGAAGCCGAAACTAATCGATCACTCGATTATATTCGACCGTGTCGGGGACCGGGAGCCGGCGGACGGGACGCGCGAGTGAGGACAGCACGGTGACGCGGGCGCAACGGGGACGTCCGGTCGGCGCCAGCGGCGAGGAGACGCGGCAGCGGATCGTCGTTGCCACCATGCGCTGCGTGGCCGAATTCGGGTACGCGGGCGCCACCATCCGTGAGATCGCCCGGGCCGCGAACGTCACCAGCGCCAGCCTCTACAACTACTTTCCGAACAAGGCGGAGCTGATCAACGCCGCGATAGCGGCGCGGACCGACGTCGCGTTGCCGCGGCTGCGCGCGGCCGCCGCGCGCCCGGGGACCGCCGTCGACCGGATCGAGGCGGTGCTCGACGAATCGGGCCGGCTCATGCGCGAGCATCCGCATCTGGCCGCATTCGATCGCGCGGTCCGCGCCGAAAGCAACGAGCACCCGGTT
>NZ_LZKD01000113.1:0-84529 GCF_001668695.1 Mycobacterium sp. E2497 | reverse complement strand
CGCCACCAGTTCACCAAAGACGAGGTGGGGGCGATCGTGGCGGCGCTGGACGCCGCCGGGGTGCCGGTCATCGAGGTGACTCACGGCGACGGGCTGGGCGGCTCGAGCTTCAACTACGGGTTTTCCAAGACCCCGGAACAGGAGCTGATCAAGCTCGCGGCCGAGACGGCCAAAGAGGCCAAGATCGCCTTTTTGATGCTGCCCGGGGTGGGCACCAAGGAGGACATCAAGGAGGCCCAGAACAACGGCGGGTCGATCTGCCGGATCGCCACGCACTGCACCGAGGCCGACGTGTCCATCCAGCATTTCGGGCTGGCCCGCGAACTGGGCCTGGAAACCGTCGGGTTCTTGATGATGTCCCACACCATCTCCCCGGAGAAACTCGCGCAGCAGGCCCGGATCATGGCCGATGCCGGCTGCCAATGCGTCTACGTGGTCGACTCGGCCGGCGCGCTGGTCCTCGAAGGGGTGCGCGACCGGGTGGCCGCGCTGGTCGCCGAGCTCGGCGACGACGCCCAGGTGGGCTTCCACGGCCACGAAAACCTCGGCCTCGGGGTGGCCAACTCGGTGGAGGCCGTCCGCGCGGGCGCCAAGCAGATCGACGGCTCCTGCCGTCGCTTCGGCGCCGGGGCGGGCAACGCCCCCGTCGAGGCGCTGATCGGGGTGTTCGACAAGATCGGCGTCAAAACCGGCATCGACTTCTTCGACATCGCTGATGCCGCCGAAGAAGTCGTCGCCCCGGCCATGCCCGCCGAATGCCTCCTGGACCGCAACGCCCTGATCATGGGCTACTCCGGGGTCTACTCCAGCTTCCTCAAACACGCCATCCGCCAATCCGAACGCTACGGCGTACCCGCCCACCAACTCCTACACCGCGCCGGCCAACGCAAACTCATCGGCGGCCAAGAAGACCAACTCATCGACATCGCACTCGAAATCAAACGCGAGCAGCACACGGTGTAACACACCTGGTGGACAGCAAGTTGGCTGTGCAGCAACAGGTGTCGCCGACCGCGTCGTATGACCCGCGGTCCGCCGTGACGGTACTATCCGAGCGCCAGTCATAACACCACCCGGTCAGCGGAACAACGCGGCGTGCCACCCGCAACGCCGTGGCACGCTGACACCGTGACAGACACTTCCGAACGGGTCTTCCTAGGCGAGCAGGACGTACGCGAAATCCGCCTACCGGAAGGGGTTTTGCGCTATTACGACACAGGTCCGAAAGCCACGTCGGTGGCGCCGCTGCTCTTCCTGCATGGCTCGGGTCCCGGAGTCACCGGATGGCGCAACTTCCGCGGCATACTGCCCACCTTCGCCGAGCACTTCCGGTGCATCATCCTGGAATTTCCCGGTTTCGGCGTCAGCGATGACTTCGGCGGCCACCCAATGCTCATGGCATTCGGCACCGTATCGCCGTTCCTGGATGCGCTTGGCGTCGAAAAGGCGCACATCGTCGGCAACTCGATGGGCGGGGGTGTGGGCATTAACTTCGCTATCCACAACCCCGATCGTGTCGACCGGCTGGTCACGATCGGCGGAATTGGCATCAACATCTTCAGCCCCAGCCCGAGTGAGGGCATCCGGCTGTTGCAGGAGTTCGTCGAAGACCCGACTCGGCAGCGGCTGGTCGACTGGCTCAAATCGATGGTGTACGACCAGTCCCTGATAACTGACGAACTGGTCGAGGAACGCTGGCAATTGGCGACCGATCCGGACACCCTGGCCGCGGCGCGCCGCATGTACGGCAAAGCGGCGTTTGCCGCGATGAACGCCGCGATGGCCGCCTCCGAAAAGCCGATGCCGTGGGCAGTCCTGCACAAGTTGACCGTCCCCACGCTGCTTACATGGGGTCGCGACGACCGTGTGAGCCCACCCGACATGGCGCTGATCCCGATGCGCACCATCCAAGACGCCGAACTTCACGTATTTCCCAAGTCCGGGCACTGGGCGATGATCGAAGCGAAGCAAGCCTTCGAAAGCACCGTGCTGGCGTTCCTCTCACGGCAGCATTCATGAAGCGGCGACGGGAACGCCACGTCACCAGTCCTGCCAAGGGATGATCGTACACAGCGGCGTACTGATCACGGTCTGCCCCAATGTTGAGGCCGGCAGCCGGGTTTCGGCTGCCGCGACGCAGTCACGCACGCGCCTCGCGGTAGCGATCGATTCACCGTCAAGGTAGAGCACGCGAACACGCAATGCTCCCCGGGCAGCAGTGGCGCCAACTCGCCGCAGACCGAGACCGTCATCCTGATGACGGTCCAGCGAGAAGGTCCACGCCCCGGCCACTCCCGGCAGATTTAGCAGCTCCGGATTGTCCAACGCGACAAGGGAAAAGAAAGCCAGCGGACAGTCTTTCATGTCGCACCCTCCCTATCGTTGAGTCGCACCGGCGTCGACGGGGAGTGTGACCGCGGTGATATAGCGCGCCTCGTCGGAAGCGAGAAACAAAGCGGCGTTGGCGACATCCACCGGTTGTACCCACGGCACCGCGAGCATGTTCATGCGAAGGGCCGCTTCGGCGAACTCGGCACGCGTCGGCGTCCGTTCGAGGTCGGGACGAAACGCGCCGCGCACTGCGTCGTTTTGGATCAGCGGAGTGTCGACATTGGTCGGATGGACGCAATTGACTCGGACGTTGTGCGGTGCAAGTTCTTTGGCCAGGCTTTGCATTAGGCCGACCACGCCGTGCTTAGCCGCGGTGTAATGGGCGACGCCCACCAATCCGCGAAGTCCTGCGATCGAATTGGTCAGGACGATCGCGCCTCCACCTTGCGCAATCAGGTGCGGCGCCGCGGCCCGACACGTGTGCCACACGCCGGTGAGGTTGATATCCAACATGGTGCGCCAGGCCGTTTCGGTGAGGTCGAGCGCCAGTGCACGTGAGGTGATCCCAGCGGTCGCACACACCACGTCCAATCTTCCCAGCCGTCGCACACCGCGATCGGTGGCCGCCTGGACGCCGTCGAGGTCGCGCACGTCGACGATCTCGGTATGTATTTTGGCGCCAGTGTCGCGCACTTGGGCGGCGGTGTGCTCGAGGTCGTCGAGTGTGCTGTGCGGGACCACCACCGTGTCGACCGGGGCGCACACGTCAAGGGCTACGATATCGGCTCCCTCCTGGGCTAACCGCACCGCCTGCGCACGCCCGATTCCCCGCGCCGCGCCCGTGATCAGAGCCACCTTCCCGGTGACCCTGCCGCTCACGTCGCAACCCGCGTCATGTCGGCACGCCCGGGTTCGAGTTCCGCAGCGCCGTTCATGCGGCTAGAACTCGATGTGGATGTTGTCGGTCACCGGCCGGGCTTGACAGCCGAGGATCAAGCCATCGGCGCGGTCCTCGGGCCCCAGCACATCTCCACCGGCCATATCGACCTCGCCAGAAATCAGGGTCGCCACGCAGGAGCCGCAATGTCCTTCTCGGCACGAGTGCGGCACATCGATCCCGGCGTCAAGCAACATGTCGACCAGGGTCTGGTCGCGTCGCCATTGCAGTCGATGTAGAGCACCGTCCAACTCGACGTCTACGGTGGCCACCTCGACGTCGGTGCACATCGCGGCGCCTTGTTCTTCGACATCTGCCATGCGGCTGATCCTTGCCAGATCGGTGCGCGATGTCGTGGTCGGATTCCGATGGACGGGAGGTCGCTATCCCGGCGTCCAGTGACCGGGACATCTCCTGCGATTCCGGGCACTGCGGCTCTACCGTCGCTGTTCGTGACCAGTAGCACGAATGACGGGTTGGACCAGGGCATCGACGTGGTGGTCGTGGGTGCCGGCTTTGCCGGGCTTTACGCCCTGTACAAGCTGCGCGCCGACGGGCTGAGGGTCAAGGTGTTCGAGGCCGGTCCCGACGTGGGTGGCACGTGGTATTTCAACCGGTATCCCGGCGCCCGCTGCGACGTCGAGAGCGTCGACTACTGCTATTCGTTCTCCGATGACCTGCAACAGGAGTGGGACTGGTCGGAAAAGTACGCCACCCAAGAGGAGATCCTGCGCTACATCAACTGGGTGGCCGACAGGTTGGATCTGCGTCGCGACATTGCCTTCGACACCCGTGTCACGTCGGCCGTTCTCGACGAGCAGCGGCTGCGGTGGACGGTGACCACGGATACCGGGCAACGGGTGAGCGCGCGGTTTTGTGTGATGGCGACGGGCCCATTGTCCGCGGCGATGACCCCACCTTTTGCCGGCCTGGACAGTTTCGCCGGTGAGATCTACCACACCGCGGCATGGCCACACGAGACGGTCGACTTCACGGGTAAGCGGGTCGCGGTCATCGGGACGGGATCTTCGGGCATTCAGTCGATTCCGATCATCGCCGAACAAGCCTCGCAACTCTACGTCTTTCAGCGCACCCCGAATTACAGTGTCCCCGCGGGCAATCGGCCTCTCACCGACGAAGACCGGGCCCGAGTCAAGGCCAATTACGCCGAACGCAGGCGCTTATCTTGGCGCAGCGGCGGCGGCTCACCACACATCGCCCATCCGAAACTGACGATGCAAGCCAGCCCCGAAGAGCGAAGAGCGGCGTTCGAAGAGCGCTGGGATCTCGGCGGGGTGCTGTTCTCCAAGACCTTCTCCGATCAGATGATCGACCCGGACGCCAACGAGGAGGCCCGCAAGTTCTACGAGGAGAAGGTGCGGGCCATCATTGATGACCCTGCGCTGGCCGAACTGCTGATCCCCACGGATCACCCGATCGGGACCAAGCGAATCTGCACCGACAGCAATTACTTTCAGACGTTCAACCGTCCCAACGTGACGCTGGTCAGTGTACGAAACACGCCGATCGAATCTGTCGATGCGACCGGCATCAACACCAGCAACGCCCATTACGACCTCGACATGATCGTGTTGGCTACCGGATTCGACGCGATGACGGGGGCATTGGCCAAAATCGACATCGTCGGCCGCGGCGGCAAACGGCTGCGCGATGACTGGAGCAATGGGCCGCGAAGCTATCTGGGTCTGAGCATTGACGGCTTTCCCAACATGTTCGTCGTGTGCGGCCCCGGGGCGCCGGCGGTGCTGGCCAACATGGTGCTGCACGCCGAGGCGAATGTGAATTGGATCGCCGACTCGATCAGATATCTCGACGATCACGGCTACACGGCGATCGAGGCGACTGCCGATGCGGTGGACAACTGGGTCGCCGAATGCGCGCGCCGAGCCGAGGCCACCCTGTTCACCAAGGCCAACTCCTGGTACATGGGCGCCAACGTGCCCGGCAAGCCGCGGGTGTTCATGCTGTTTCTCGGCGGGTTTGGGACCTACCTCGACATCTGCAACGAAGTCGCCGAGGCTGGGTACAAGGGGTTTTCGCTGACCAAGGCGCCATGATGTCGAGCCTGCCTGGTCGTGTGGCGCTGGTGACCGGCGCTGGGCGCGGCACCGGACGCGCCGTCTGCGAGCGACTCGCCGACGAAGGCGCCGACGTCATCGCGGTGGACGTGCCGGCGGCAGCAGAAGACCTCGAACAGACCGCCGCCGCGGTGGCGCAGCGCGGCCGACGCGCGGTGACCGGTCTGGCCGATGTCAGCGACCTTGGCGGACTGACCGGCGCGGTGGATGCCGCCGTCGACGACCTGGGATGCCTTGACATCATCGTCGCCAACGCCGGAATCCATACCACCCACGCTCCGACGTGGGAGATCACTGCCCAGAGTTGGCAACAAGCCCTCGACGTCAACGTGACCGGCGTCTGGCATACCGTCAAAGCCGCCGTCGCGCACCTTGGCAAGGACGGCGGGTCGATCGTGATCATCGGCTCTACCAACGCTCTTCGCGGTACGGCCAACACCGCTCCTTACACCGCGAGCAAGCATGCCGTGGTTGGGCTGGCGCGCACGCTCGCCAACGAGCTCGGCCCCCGCGGCATTCGTGTCAATACTGTTCATCCGGGAGCCGTCGGGACCTCGACAATGCTCAATGAGGCGACGTTTAAACGTCTTCGTCCTGACCTGGCTAGCCCGACGGCGGCCGACGCCGCCGAGGTGCTCACAGCTCGCCACCTGCTCCCGGTGCCGTGGGTGGAACCCGGCGACGTGGCCAATGCCGTGGTGTTCCTGGCCTCCGAGCATGCCCGCTACATCACCGGCACCGAGCTCGTCGTTGACGCGGGCCTCATGGCCAAGGCCTAACGGGCAACGCAGATGGGTGTCTACGCCGTCACCGGATCGGCATCGGGCATGGGCCAAGCCGTCGTCCGCAAACTGCGGGGCGCGGGTCACCGCGTGATCGGCGTCGACATCAAAGACGCCGACGTCCTCGCCGATCTGTCCACTCCCGACGGACGCAGAGCGGCCGCCGCTGCCGTGTCCGCTGCCAGCGAGGGTCGGCTCGACGGTGCAGTGCTGGCCGCTGGTGTAGGCCCCACCCCGGGTGCCGGTAGTGCCAGCCGGATCCTGGCGGTGAACTTCTTTGGTGTGGTCGAGCTTCTAGAGGCATGGCACCCGGCGTTGGCGGCGGCTGGCAGCGCCAAGGTTGTTGTAGTGAGCAGCAATTCGACGACGACAATGCCGTTGGTGCCCCGGCGTGCCGTGCGGGCGTTACTAGGCCGCGATCTCGAGAAGGCCCAGCGTGCACTACGAGTGTTCCGATCGGCCGCCCCCTCTATGGCCTACGGGGCATCGAAGATCGCGGTGGCGCGTTGGGTGCGGCGCACCGCGGTCACGTCGGCGTGGGCGGGTGCCGGTATCCGGCTCAATGCGATCGCCCCGGGCGCGGTGATGACCCCGCTGCTCGACCGACAGCTGGCCACACCGCGTGAAGCCAAGGCCATCCGCGCGTTCCCGGTCCCGGTCGGTAGGTTCGGTGACCCCACGCACCTCGCGGACTGGATGGTGTTCATGTTGTCGGATGCCGCCGCCTTTCTCTGCGGCAGTGTGCTTTTCGTCGACGGCGGGTCTGATGCCTACTTCCGCGCCGACCACTGGCCGGCCCGCGTCCCCACTCCGCGACTGCCGCGGTATATGTGGCGGTTACTGAGGTTTGGACGCCGGCAATCCGTTTGACCGCGGTAATCACCGGGCCGCTGGCCGTTTCATGGTTGGCGTCGCACGCCCATCGCGCCGCAGACGGGCGCGGACCACTCCAGGGTCGACGAGTACCTGACATGCTTGTCGAAAGCAGCGGCGATGTCGACCGGCATCGCCACGGGCAGTCGGCGGGTCAGATCGACGTGGACAAGGACCATCTCGAGTGTTGCCGATAAACGTTTCCGGTGCCGATCCACGGCGAATGAGATCATGTGCACCACCTTGGGTGAGCGGTCGAGGACGCGGGCGTAGAGATCGGCCGTGTCATCTTCGATCAGCTCGCTGTAGTAGCGCAGGTGGTGCTCGACGGTGAAGAGGCCGAGCTGTCGATCAGCCCGGTAGGCGTCGTCGATCCCGATTTCACGCACCACCGCATCTGCGGCCGCCGATCCGAAATCCAGATAGTGCAACACGTTCATGTGCCCGTTCCCATCGATCAAGTCACGGGACACATTCCGTGTGATGGCACAGGGCAATTGGGCTATCTGGGCGGCCAACGGCAGGATTTGTTTTTCCGGCATCGGTGCCTGCTGGCCGCGGCTGCATCCAGAGGCTGGTCGCTGCGCCTTGTCCATAGACACTGAGGCTAGGCCTATCGACAGGTTCTAGTTGCCGCGCCTCCCGGCTACCGGACGATGCCAGAAGACTGTCCGGTGGTGTCGGACCGCTCGCAACCTCGGTTAGGCGCGTAAGGCACCTCACGTTCTGATGTCGGCGTCCGCTCACCGGGAACGGCGTCCGATGCGGTGCAGACGTCGATAGATCATTACTACGCCCCCAGACGTAAAGGACAACGATATGAGCGAGCGGGTAATCGACCGGGTCGTGGCGATGGCCGACCAGTTGCGCGAGCAGGCCGTCGAGGCCGAGCGGATCGGCCGGCTCACCGATGACACGGTCAAGCTGATGAAGTCGGCCGGGTTGATCCGGCTGCTGCAGCCCAAGAGCCACGGCGGCCTTGAGGTCCACCCGCGCGAGTTCGCCGAGACCGTGATGGCGACGGCGGCGCTGGATCCGGCGGCGGGCTGGATCGTCGGTGTGGTGGGTGTGCACCCCTACCAGTTGGCCTACGCGGACCCGAGGGTCGCCGCCGAGGTATGGGCCGACGACGTCGACACGTGGATGGCCTCGCCGTACGCCCCGCAGGGGGTGGCCAGGCCGGTCGACGGTGGCTATCTGTTCAACGGCCGCTGGCAGTTCAGTTCGGGCACCGACCACTGCGACTGGATCATTCTGGGCGCGATGTTGGGTGACGGCGAGGGAAAGCCGTTGATGCCGCCGCAGATGCTGCACATGATCCTGCCGCGCCAGGATTACGAGATTGTCGAGGACTCGTGGAACGTGGTGGGGCTGCGCGGGACCGGGTCGAAGGACGTGATCGTCTCCGATGCGTTCGTCCCGTCTTACCGGACGATGGATGCGACGAAGGTGATGGACGGGACCGCGCAGCGTGAGGCCGGCATGACCGAGCCGCTGTATCTGATGCCGTGGTCGACGATGTTCCCGCTGGGGATCTCCGCGGCGACCATCGGCATCGCCGAGGGGGCGCTGGCCGCGCACCTGGACTATCAGCGTGAGCGGGTCGGCGCGACCGGAACCGCGATCAAGGACGACCCGTACGTGATGTTCGCGGTCGGCGAGGCGGCCGCCGACATCAACGCTGCCCGCCAGGAGCTGCTGGCCAACGCCGACCGCATCTACGACATGGTGGCCGCGGGCAAGGAGGTGTCGTTCGCCGACCGCGCGGCGGGGCGGCGCACCCAGGTGCGCGCGGTGTGGCGCGCGGTGGCGGCGGTCGACGAGATCTTCGCCCGCTCGGGCGGCAACGCATCGCGGATGGACAAGCCGCTGCAACGGTATTGGCGCGACGTCCATGTGGGGCAGATGCACGCGATCCATGTCCCCGGCACCATCTATCACGCGTCGGCGCTGAGTTCGCTGGGCGTCGACCCGCAGGGTCCACTCCGGGCGATGATTTAACAGGGCCGAGACAGCCAGAGGAGGCGCATCACGTTGACCGACTTGAAGAGCCTGGGCTACATCACGATTTCGACGAACGACGTCGACCGCTGGCGGCAATTCGCCTTCGGGGTATTGGGTTTCGCCGAGGGGAAGGGCCCCGACCCGTCGGCGCTGTACCTGCGGATGGACGAGCGCGCCGCCCGGCTGATCGTGGTGCCCGGCGAGACCGACCGGGTGCTCACGGTCGGCTGGGAGGTGCGTGACAGCCCGGCGCTGCAGCGGGTCAAGGCCACCCTGGACGCCGCGGGAACCGCGTTCAAGCAGCTGTCCACCGACGAGGCCGAGGCCCGCCGCGTGGAAGAGGTGATCACCTTCGAGGACCCGGCCGGCACCACGCTCGAGGTGTTCCATGGGGCGGTGCTCGACCACAGCCCGGTCGTCACCCCGTTCGGCGCGCGGTTCGTGACCGGTGACCAGGGCCTGGGCCACGTCGTCATACCCGCCACCGATCCCAACGGGCTGTTCGACTTCTACACCGAGGTGCTGGGTTTCCGGTCCCGCGGGGCGTTCCGGGTGCCGTTACCGAAAGAGTTCGGCCCGGTGCGGGTTCGGTTCCTGGGCATCAACGAACGCCACCACAGCCTGGCGATCGTGCCGGCCGCGCATCAGCGCGACCCGCGCCTGGTGCACATCATGGTCGAGGTCGACAGCCTCGACGCCGTCGGCCAGGCCTTGGACCGCGTGAACGCCGAAGGCTTCCAGCTGTCCTCCACCCTGGGCCGGCACACGAACGACAAGATGGTGTCGTTCTACGTCCGCGCGCCCGGCGACTGGGACATCGAGTTCGGCACCGACGGCATGCGCGTCGACGAAACGTATTACACCGCAGAGGAAATCACCGCCGACAGCTACTGGGGCCACCAGTGGGTCGGCGACATGCCCGCGGCCATGCGGCTATGACGCCGGACACCGATATCACGCCGATCCCGGCCTCCTCGATCACCTCCTGGGATGACGAGGCCGACGTGGTCATCGCCGGCTACGGGGTGGCCGGCGCCGCCGCGGCGGTAGAGGCGGCACGCTCCGGCGCCGACGTGCTGGTGTTGGAACGCACCGGGTCCTGGGGCGGGGCGGCGGCGATGGCCGGCGGGTTCATCTACCTCGGCGGCGGCACCCCCCTGCAAAAGGCCTGCGGCTTCACCGATTCCGTGGACAACATGGCGGCATTCCTCAACGTCGCGATGGGCCCCGGCGCCGACGAGAACCGCATCGCCGACTACTGCGCCGGCAGCGTCGCCCACTACGAATGGCTGGTCGGCTGCGGCGTGCCGTTCAAGGCCGAATTCTTCGCCGAACCCGGCTGGGAACCGATGGGCGACCAGGGCCTGATGTACAGCGGCGGGGAAAACGCCTACCCCTTCAACACCATCGCCTCCCCCGCCCCCCGCGGGCACGTCCCACAAATGCAGAACAAGAAGCAGGGCGAGGCCAGCGCGGGCTACATGCTGATGAAGCCGCTCGTCGAGACCGCCACCGCCGCCGGCGCCCGCGCGCGCTACGACGTGCGGGTGCAACGCCTCATCGTCGAAGCCGACGGCCGCGTGGTCGGGATCCGGGCGCGCCAGTACGGCACCGACACTGCGGTCCGGGCCCGCAGGGGCGTGGTGCTCGCGACCGGCAGCTTCGCCTACAACGACACCATGATCGCCCGCTACGCCCCGCGCATCGCGGGCCGCCCGGCCGCCTCCATCGAACAGCACGACGGCCAGGCCATCCGGATGGCCCAGGCGTTGGGCGCCGATCTGGCGCACATGGACGCCACCGAGGTCGCCATCTTCATCGACCCCCAACAACTGGTGCGCGGCATCCTGGTCAACGGCCGCGGCCAGCGCTACGTCCCCGAGGACACCTACCCGGGCCGCATCGGCCAACTCACCCTCTACCAGCAGGACAACACCGCCTACCTGATCATCGACGACGACGCCCAACAAGAAGCCAAAGCGTCCTGGTCACCCAAATTCATGCTGCGAGAGGCGACCTGGGTGGCCGACACCATCGCCGACCTCGAACGCGACATCGGCCTGGCACCCGGCTACCTGCAGGCCACCGTCGCCGCCTACAACGCGGGCGCCGCCCGCGGTGAGGACCCGCTGCTGCACAAGAAGCCGGAGTGGTGCAAGCCCATCGGTTCCCCGGTCGGCGCCATCGACCTGCGGGAGAACACCGGCGGTTTCACCCTCGGCGGCCTGGCCACCACGCTGGACGCCGAGGTACTCCACGTCAACGGCGAACCCATACCCGGCCTCTTCGCCGCCGGCCGCTGCACAGCCGGACTCGCCGCCTGGGGCTACGCCAGCGGCATCTCCCTCGGCGACGGCAGCTTCTACGGCCGCCGCGCCGGCCGATCCGCCGCCAAGGGCTAGCCGACTGCACTGATCGCTACACCCCGGCCGCCACAGCTGTGGCCGGTGGCGCTTTTCGCATGCCATGTGACAGCGAGCACAAGCCTATGGTACAAACTGGGGTATCTCTAATAGAGATATCGCAGCCAGATGCAATGGAGCTTTGGAGGACCGATGTCAGCGCCCCTGGAACCAGCAACTCCCACCGCCGTCATCGACCGCGTCTCCTTGGTGCTGGACGCCTTCGAAGGGCCGGGACGACTAACGCTGGCCCAGATCGTGCGTCGCACGGGCCTGCCGCGTTCGTCGGCGCACCGGATGCTCGAGCGATTGGTTCAGCTGCGCTGGCTACGCCGCAACGGCCGCGACTACGAGCTCGGCATGCGGCTGGTGGAGTTGGGCTCACTGGCCGTGCACCAAGACCGCCTGGTGCGCGCGGCCGCGCCCTTGCTGGGTGAATTGCACCGCGCCACCGGGCTTGTCGTTCATCTGGCGGTGCTGGACGGGCCGGACGTTGTCTACCTCGACAAGATCGGTGACCGACTGATCAACGCGATCCCCACCAGGGTCGGGGGTCGGCAACCCGCGCACTGTACCGCGGTCGGCAAGGCGATCCTGGCCTATGGCGACCAGCAGGCCGACGTTGATCTGCAGGTCCGCAAGACCAAGTTTTCCATTTGCACCGGCTCGCAACTTGCCGCTGAGTTAGCCAAGGTGCGCGCCCACGGCGTCGCCTTCGAGCGCGAGGAGTCGCTGCTGGGCTTTGGCTGCGTGGCGGCCCCGATCGGCAACCCCGGTGAGGCGATTGCCGCGGTGTCGGTATGCGCGCCGATGAATCGCATGATGTTCGATCAGCGACTGACCACCCCGGTCCGCATGACCGCGGTGAACATCTGGCGCAACATCGAAGACGGCGCCCACCGGGTGGCGCCCACGCTGCAAACAACGCGACCGCTGCTGCCCCACCGCCCGATGCCGGCGCCGCAGCCCACCTTGCAGTACGCGTGAACCTCGACCCCCAGGTCGCCGCGCTGATTGAGGGGCTGGACGCGGGCTTCCCGCCGGTGCACACCATGACGGGCGCCCAGGCCAGGGCGGCCATCCGCGAGCGGCTGGTACCGCCCGCCCAGCCCGAGCCGGTCGCCGCAGTCCGAGATCACACCATTTCGGGCGCCGGTGCTGACATCCCGATACGGATCTACCGGCCACGCGGCCATGCCGACGACGGTGGCCTGCCGATCCTGGTATACGCGCACGGCGGCGGATTCGTGTTTTGCGACCTCGACAGCCACGACGGCCTGTGCCGCAGTCTGGCCAACCTCGTTCCCGCCGTGGTGGTCTCCGTGGGATACCGGCTGGCTCCAGAAAATCCGTGGCCCGCCGCGGCCGAGGACGTGTACGCCGCCACCCGATGGGCCGCCGACATCGCCGGCGGAGATTCGCGCGCGGTCGTGGTGGGCGGTGACAGCGCGGGCGGCAACCTGGCCGCCGTCGTGGCGTTGATGGCGCGCGATCGCGGTGGCCCGGCGATTGCCGCGCAATTGCTGCTCTACCCGATGCTCGCGGCCGGCTTCGACACTGAGTCATATCGACTGTTCGGCAACGGTTTCTACAACCCGACGGCCGCGCTGCAATGGTATTGGGACCAGTATGTGCCCACACCCGCCGACCGCGACCATCCCTACGCCTCACCGCTGCGAGCGGACCTACACGGGCTGCCGCCCGCGGTGATGGTCACCGCGGGGCATGATCCGCTTCGGGACGAAGCCATCGCCTACGCCGACGCGCTGCAGTCCGCAGGGGTAGTCACCGTGCGGTGCGGCTTCGAGGGAGGCATCCATGGGTTCATGACGATGCCGATGCTCGACATCGCTCACCAAGCCCGGCGGCAGGCGTGCCGCGAGTTGGCCGCGCTGCTGGGGTGATTACCGTGCTGCAGGCTGGGCGGGCTGCTCCTCGATCTTGGTAGGTGGCCCGTAGCGTTGGTCGGGATCGAGCACGCAGTGGGTGCGACCGAAAACGGTGACCATGCACTTGTTGTTGTGGTTGCATCGGCTGCGACTGGCCGGGTCGGCGATCATCTTGTTGACCAGGTCGGGTTCCCGCAGCAGCGCCCGACCCATCGCCACGAAGTCAAATCCCTCCTCTCGTGCGGTCTCGACGTGGTCGCGGCGGGTGATGCCGCCCAGCAGGATCAGTTTGGTGTTGCGCATCACCGGCACGAATTGGCGAGCGGCTTCGAGCATGTAGAGGTCGCGGTACGGGTAGCTGCCCATCACGCGCTTGCCGGCCAGCCTGATGGCGGGCCGCAGTGCGGCCGGCATGACGCGGGCGAATTCGCGCACCGGGACGTCGCCCCGGAACAGGTACATCGGCTTGAAGACCGAGGACCCTTGGGTCAGTTCGAGCGCGTCGAGTGTGCCGTCGGTGTCGAGGAGCTGCGCGGTGCGCAACGCCTCATCGATCCAGATACCGCCGGGCAGTCCGTCGTCCATATTCAGTTTGGCGATGACCGCTACCTGTCCGGCGGCCACCTCGCGGACGCGTTCGGCGATCTCCCGTGACAGGCGGGAACGGTTGTCGATGGAGCCGCCGTACTCGTCCGTCCGGCGGTTGATGAGTGGGCTCAAAAACGAGCTCGGCAGATACAGGTGTCCGAAATGCAGTTCAACGGCGTCGAATCCGGCATCGATGGCTACCTGCGTCGCCGCGCCGAACTGGTCGATGACGGTCGCTATCTCGTCGCGGGTGATCGCCCGGCAGTAGGCCAGCGACGTCGGGTTGACGAAGCGGCTCGGCGACAGGGCGGTTACCCCGGTCAGCGCCCTGGGGGCTACCACCCCGGCGTGGCCCAGCTGGGCCGAGATGGCCGCGCCCGCCCCGTGTACGGCATCGGTAAGTCTGCGCAGGCCGGGCAGCGCTTGTGAGCTCATGACGATCTGACCCGGGGCGCTGGCGCCCTCGGGCGCGACACAGCAGTAGGCCACCGTCGTCATGCCCACTCCCCCGTCGGCGAACGCCCGGTGAAACGCGATGAGATCATCGGTGACCAGCCCGTGGGGCGATCGGCCTTCGGAGGTCGCGGCCTTGATGATCGGGTTGCGTAAGGTGGCCGGACCGAGCTGCACGGGGCTGAAGGAAGCGCTCATCCTCCCACCGTGGTGCCCAGCCGGATGGGGGGCAATGAGGTCCTCCCGATGGCCGGGACTGAACCTGTCCGGGTTGCAACACTGTCGGTACGGTCACGCCCATGGCCGACGGTCGGATTTTCGTGATCGACAGGGTGGTGACGCGGCCGGGCCGCGCACGGAAGTTCGTGGAGACCTACCTCGCCGAGTACGCGCCCGGTGCCCGCTCCCGCGGAATGACACTGCGCGATGTCCTGGTCAGCCCCCCGATCTGGTTCACGGACCAATCCAACACCGTCACCATCACCTGGGCCCTGCCCAGCGCCCAGGCGTGGTGGGAGATGACCTGGAAGGGCCGCCCCGACCCGACGCTGGGCCAGTGGTGGGACCGGATCGAGGAACTCATCGCCGAGCGGTCCCGCTCGGTCGCTGCGGCCGCCGACGACGTCGATCCGCTCTGCGATGTATAACGTCACCCGCCTCCTCGACGTCGCAGACGAGCACCGCGACCGGATACTCGCGCTGGTGCGCGCGAGCGCTGAGGCGACCGGCGCCCGTCACCGGCTCGTCGAACCGACGCTGCCCGGGGCGCGCAACGGCGGTGACGTCCTCGTCCACTTGAGGTTCGATTCCCCGAGTCAATGGTTCACCGCCGCAGACGATTTCACCGCGATTTTGGGCGATCCCGCGATCACCCATGTCAACGGGGTCACCTACAGGGGTACTCCAACGCCCAATGGTGGCCGCCCGGGCGCGGTCTACCGGGCCCTGCTTTTGCGCGTGCAGCCCGACACCGATGTCGACACCGTCGCGCGTTTCGAGGACGAGTTGGCCTCGATGCCGCGCTTCATACCGACGATCAGGGCATGGCAGCTCAGCCGGGTCGACGATGCGGTCGGGGCATCACGATGGACCCACGTGTTCGAGCAAGAGTTCAGCGACATCGATGCGCTGATGGGGCCCTACCTGATGCATCCGATCCACTGGGCGGTCGTGGACCGCTGGTTTGATCCCGAATGCCCCGACGTCATCATCCGAGACCGGGTGTGCCACAGCTTCTGTCGATGCGATCACCCCGTCTTGACCGCGTCGCCCACCTAGTCGATCTCACATCCCGGCGGGCAGGATGTTCGGATTAGCGTTCGCCGGCGGTTCGAGTGGCGGCAGTGCGGTTTTTCCGTCCAGGCTGTGCACCCGTAGCCGTTGTGACCACGAGTAGTGCAAGCTAAACGCCACCAGGCCGGTGCGTTCAGCCGCCGGTAGATGACACATTGCCAGCACGGTTTCGGCCAGATACTCCACCGGCTCGGTCGGAAAGCCCTCTGGGATAAGCGAGGATGCGCCGGGGGTGCGCACAGCGGTCGACGGGCCAACGCAATTCACCGCGATGTTCGCGTCGAGCAGCTCGGCGGCCACCCCCTGGGTGAACCGGTGCAGTGCGGCCTTGCACGCCGCGTAAATCACATCGCCGGAGGTCTTGTTGTAATCGCGGTACGGCCGCACCGGTGCCACACCGGTGACCGAGCCGATGTTCACGATCCACCCGCCGCGCAGTTTGCGCATGTGCGGAACCGCGGCCTTGGTCAACACGAACGGCGTGCGCAGATAGTGCTCGACGGTGCGGTCGAAGGTCTGCAGCGGCATGTCCTCGATGACCGAGTAGTCAGCGAAGCCGGCGTTGTTGACCAAGATGTCGATGCGGCCCGTGCGGTCGAGCACCTGGTCGACCAGGGTCTCGCGCGCCTGGGCGTCTTCGAGGTCTGCGACCACCCCGAAGGCCGACCCGCCGGCATCTTCGATCAGGGCGATGGTCTCCTCGATCGTGCCGGGTAGCGTGCGATCGGACCCGGCGCGCTGCGAGCGTGAGGGCGCGTGAGCGCGCGCCGTCACCGCGACGGTGGCGCCCTCGGCCGCCAGCCGTTGGGCCACCGCGCGACCGATGCCGCGGCTGCTTCCCGTTACCAATGCCGTCTTGCCAGTGAGCAACTCGTTCACCGCAGCGTAAAGTCCTGCTCGATCGGCGCTCGGTGCTGATGCCAGACGTCGACCAGTCGGTACGGGGTGGCCACCACTACCCGGCCCGAGCCGGACCGGTAGTAGGTGTGGGCATTGGGTGTGTGGCACCATACCGTGCCGAGCATCGCCTCATCGATCGCGGCAACGTAATCCTCGTACGCCTGCTGGGTGACCTCGATCGTGCTGGCGCCGCGCAGCGCCATCAACTGCAAGCACTCGATGATGTAGTGCGCGAGCACCTCCATCGAGAAGTTCGCTCCCGCACCGTGTCCCGGGCTGTAGTTGGGCGCCGACATGATGAACAGGTTGGGAAAGCCGGGCACTGTGCCACCACGGTACGCACGGGGGTTGTCACCCCATTCGTCAGCCAGCTTCTTGCCGCCGCGTCCACGTATGTCCACTGTGGATAAGAAGTCCAAGTAGTAGCCGGTCGCGTAGATGATGACGTCAAGGTCGATCTGCCGGCCGTCTTGGGTGACAATGCCTTTGGGGTTGACCTCGGCCGGTTCGCTGGCCTCCACGTCGACGTGGTCGCGGGTCAGCGCCGCGTAATAGCCGCCCGGGTCGCGGATGATCCGCTTGCCGTAGGGGGCGAAGTCCGGGGTGACCTTCTTGGCCAGCTCGGTGTCTTTTCCAAAGGTGTCCTCGATGTAGCGCAAGCACATCTGCAAAAGGACGTCGTTGGCCGGCGAGATCGACAGGTGGTCTTTGTTCCAGTCGGGGTCTTGCAGGATGATCGGGTAGTTGTTGTCCGCGGTGCCCCAATAGGACTTGAGCCGGTGCCACTTCGCGTAGTAGGGCAGGTGCCGTCCTAGGTAACGCCGGAACGCGGGCACCTCATCGGTCAGCCGCTTACGCGGCGCCACCCAGTGTGGTTGCCGCTGGAACACCGTCAGGTGCTCGACCTGGTCAACGCACGCATCGACGATCTGTACGGCGGTGCAGCCCGCCCCGATCACGGCCACCTTCTTGCCGGTGAGATCGAGTGAAGAATCCCACAGTGCCGAGTGAATGCTGGTGCCCGCGAAGGTGTCTCGCCCCTTGACGTCCGGCCAGCGCGGGCGGTTGAGGTAGCCCGCCGCGGCGACCACGACGCTGGCATAGCTGACCGTGCGACGGCCCTGGGCGTCGACCGCATGGAGTTGCCATTGGTTGCGTTCGTCGTCCCACCACAACGCCTCGATCTCGGTGCCGAACCGAATGTGGTCGCGCAGCTTGTGCTTATCGGCCAGCGTCACCAAATAGTTCTGATATTCGCCACCCTGCGGGTAGTAGCTGCTCCAGTCCGGGTTCACCTCCCACGACAGCGAGTAATAGGCCGACGGCGTATCGACACCGATGCCCGGGTAGGTGGTGGTCAGCCAGGTGCCGCCGACCTCGTCGTAGCGGTCAAAGATCTCAAACGCCACTCCCTCAGCGGCGGCGGCCAACGCCATGCTGATCCCGGCCAGACCAGCACCGATGATGGCGATAGTGGTCGTCTCGGGGATCGGCACGGTGCGTGGCAAGGTTGGCTGCGACCGCTGGAAGCCGCCCTGTTCGAGCAACAGGTCGACCTGCTCGTCGTCGACCTGCGAACCCAGCGCTACAGGTAGCAGCCGAGCGAAGAAGTCCCGGTCCACAGGTGCTGGCGCATCGGCGCACCGTGGCCGTCCCAGCGCCTCGACGAGGGCCTCCACCAGCGAATCGGCCGTGTCGGCGTCTGTGACGCCGGCCCGCTCGGGCGGGTCGGCAACATAGGAGATCCTGGGCGCGTAGGTGTCGATCACCGACAGGTCGCCGGTAAGCTGCGCCAGCACCGCCAGCAGCACACCCGGGTCAGCCTGACGCAGGTTGGTGCGCAGCTCGTCGGGGTCAGGAGCGGCCGGTCCGGTGGGCGACGTCGATTCGGTAGCGGCGGTCATGCCATCGAGTCTGAGGCCCGCGGTCACCCCGAGCACCGCTGTTGTCTACTCAGCGGGAGGCCACGATCACGGAAACGACATCGGGACCTAGTGTTCGTCGCATGCAACCGGCGCACCACGACGACCGACTGACACGGGAACTTGACGCCGCCGTCGCCCGGGCGCGCAGTCAGTCGCTCGGCGACATCCCCCGCCGGTCAGCCCGCCGGCAGCCGGAGAAAACCGCGATCATCGACGGTGATGTGGTGCTGACGTTCGCCGAGTTCGACCAGCTGGTGGACAAAGCCGCAGCCGCGCTGCGCGACAACGGCTTTGCCCCCGGCGATCGCGTGGCGCTGCTGTCCCACAACTGCTGGCAGTTCGCGGTCTTGGCATTCGCAACCGCGCGCGCGGGGGTAGTCCTGGTGCCCATCAATTTCATGCTCACGGCCGAGGAGATCGCCTATATCCTCGGGCACAGCAGGGTCCGGGGATTCATCGTCGAATCCGCCCTGACGGCGATAGCCGAACAGGCGATGCGCCTGGGCGGGACGGTCACGACAAAGGTTGCGCTGATGACCGACGGGGCCATCCCTCCTGCCGGCTGGCACGACTTTGCTCAGTGGCTCACGACGACCACAGCCGCACCGAACCCGCCCATCGGCGATGAGCAACTCGTGCGGCTGATGTACACCAGTGGCACCGAATCACGGCCCAAGGCCGTCATGCACACCAGTCGCAGCCTGATGTGGCAGTACGTCAGCACCATCGTGGCCGGGGCGATGTCGCCGGACGACGTCGAAATCCACTCACTGCCGCTCTATCACTGCGCGCAGTTGGACAACTTCTTGGCCACCGACCTCTATCTGGGAGCGACCAGCATTATCCTGTCGCGGCCGGAACCCGAATTGGTCCTGCGCACCATCGCGCGGTACGGCGTGACGAATTACTTTGCGCCCCCGACGGTATGGATTTCACTGCTGCGTTGCCCGATCTTCGACGACGTCGACCTGTCCAGCCTGCGCAAGGGCTACTACGGCGCCTCACCGATGCCCGCCGAGGTCCTGCACGAAATACGGCGACGGCTGCCGAATCTGAGGCTGTGGAACTTCTACGGTCAAACCGAGATGGCGCCGCTGGCCTCGGCGCTGGGACCCGACGAGCAGGACACCCACGCCGGCGCGGCCGGACGCCCAGTGGTCAACGTCGAAACCACCATCCTCGATGACCACGACTCCCCCGTAGCACCCGGCATCGTGGGTGAAATCGCCCACCGCAGCCCGCATCTGATGGTCGGCTATCTGGACGACCCTGCTAAAACGGCGGAGGCCTTCCGCGGCGGCTGGTTTCATTCCGGCGACCTGGGCTACTACGACGAACACGGGCTGTTGCACGTCGTGGACCGCAAAAAAGACATGATAAAGACCGGCGGCGAGAACGTCGCCAGCCGCGAAGTCGAAGAAATCCTCTACCGCCACAACGGGATCCAGGAGGCCGCCGTATTCGGTTTGGCGCATCCGGTCTGGGTGGAGGCCGTGGTCGCCGCAGTAGTACCCCGAAACGGCGTCAGCCTCACCGAAGACGACGTCCTCGTGCACTGCCGCCAGCACCTCGCGGGCTTCAAGACGCCCAAACGGGTCTTCTTCGTCGATTCACTGCCGAAAAACCCCAGCGGCAAACTTCTCAAACGTGCCCTGCGGGACGCTTTCACCCTCGAATTCGCCAGCCAATGAAGGGACCGCTCTGTGTTTAAAGGCCGAATCGCGCGATTCGACGAACCCCGTAAGCCGTTCGACATCGAAACGGTGAGCCTTCCGGAGGTGGGGCCTGGTCAGATCCTGATCAAAGTGAGTCGCGCCAACATCTGCGGCTCTGACCTCCATGCCTGGCACGGCACGTTCGCCACCGGCGGCCTGGGAGGTCAACTACCCACCGTGTTGGGCCATGAAATGGTCGGCGCGATCGAAGCGCTCGGCGCTGGGGTCACCACCGATTCCGATGGCGCGCCGCTGACGGTGGGCACGCGAGTGGTCTTTCCCTACTTCTTCTCGTGTCACACGTGCCGAAACTGCCTGGCGGGCAGGCGCAACGCCTGTCTGAAGCTGACGATGGCCATGCTCGGCCGCGCCGACGAGCCACCCTATTTCGTGGGCGGCTACGCCGACTACTTCCTGCTGCCCGCCGGGGCGGTGGTCTACACGGTGCCCGATTCGGTATCCGATGACATCGCCGCGGGCGCGAATTGCGCTCTGTCACAGGTCATCTACGGTCTGGAGCGTGTCGACTTGCAGCTCGGCGAATCGGTGGTGGTGCAGGGTGCGGGGGCGCTGGGCCTGTATGCAGTGGCGGTGGCAAAAGCGCGCGGGGCTGCCCACGTGATCGCCATCGACGGTGTGGCCGAGCGCCTAGAGCTGGCGACCGCCTTCGGCGCCGACACGGTCGTCGACATCAACGACGTTGCGACGGTCAAAGACCGGACCAAGCTCGTGCGACAACTGACTGACGGCCAGGGCGCCGATGTCGTGGTCGAGGTGGTCGGCCACCCCTCGGCCATCGACGAAGGCCTCAAGATGCTCGGCCAGTTCGGCCGCTACGTGGAGATCGGAAACATCAACATTGGCAAGACCCTCGAATTCGACCCGTCCCGTTTTGTCTTCGGCAACAAGATGATGGTCGGCGTCTCGTTGTACGACCCCATCGTGTTGTCGCGGGCGCTGACGTTTCTCGAACAGCATCAGGCCAGGCTGCCGTTGCACCGACTGGCCGCGGCCTGTTACCCACTCGACCACATCAACGACGCCTTCGCCGCGGCCGAGAGCAAGCGCGACGTTCGCGCGAGCATCGTGCCCTAACGACAGAAAGCAGACCACAACCAATGCATGACTACGCCAGGAAGACATTGTTCATCGGCGGCGAGTGGATCACGCCGGCCGGCAGGGACCTCATCGAGGTGATCGACCCCTCGACAGAACAGGTCATCGGCACGGTTCCGGCAGGCACCGAAGCCGACGTCGATGCGGCGGTTTCCGCAGCACGGCGCGCCTTTGACCCGCTGATCAGTGTCGCCGAGCGCCGCCAGCGCGTCGCGGCGGTGATCGCCGCCCTGGAAAAGCGTCTGCCGGACATCGCCGAGACGATCACCCGGGAAATGGGTGCGCCGGTGCGCATCGCGCAGACCGTGCAGACGCAGGTCCCGCTGGCGGTGGCCCGCGGCTTCGCTGCCGTCCTTGATGGTTTCGAATTCGAAGAACGAGTGGGGAACTCGCTGATCCTGCGCGAACCCTATGGCGTGGTCGGCGCAATCACCCCGTGGAACTATCCGCTGTATCAGGTGGTCGCCAAGGTGGTCCCGGCGATCGCGGCCGGTTGCACGGTCGTTCTCAAACCCAGCAATGAAGCACCGCTGTCGGTGTTCGAGTTCGTCGAGGCCCTCGAGGAGGCCGGTCTGCCCGCCGGTGTGGTGAACCTGGTTTCGGGGCGCGGAGCGCTGATCGGCGAGCGCATCGCCGCCCATCCCGAAATCGACTTCGTCTCGTTCACCGGTTCCACGGGCGTCGGAGCCCGCGTCGGGGAGTTGGCCGGGCGCTCGGTGAAGAAGGTCGCACTTGAACTTGGCGGCAAGTCAGCCAACGTCATCCTCGACGGCGCCGACCTGGAGACCGCGGTCAAGGTCGGAGTCGGCAACGCCTTCCTCAACGGCGGCCAGACCTGCATGGCGTGGACACGAATGCTCGTGCCCCAGCCCCGCTACGGCGAGGCCCTGGAACTGATCGAGGCCGCCGTGTCGAAATACACCGTGGGCGATCCGCTCGACCCGGCGACCCGAATCGGACCCTCGGCTTCGGCGGGCCAGTTCGAAACCGTGCGGGGTTTCATCGAACGCGCCCAACGCGACGGTGCGCGCCTGCTCACCGGGGGCGCCGAGCCGATCCGCGCGGTCGGCTACTACGTCGCACCCACGGTGTTCGCCGACGTCGACCCGGATTCCGAACTCGGCCAAGAAGAGGTCTTCGGTCCCGTCCTGGCGGTCATCCCATTTACCGACGAGACCGACGCCCTGCGCATCGCCAACGGCACCCCATACGGCCTCTCGGGCGCGGTGTGGGCGGCCGACACCGACCGGGCCATCGCCTTCGCGCGCGGCGTGCAGACCGGCCAGCTCGACATCAACGGCGGCAAGTACAACCCGGTGGCACCGTTCGGCGGCTACAAGAAATCCGGCATCGGACGTGAACTCGGCCGCGCCGGATTCGAAGAGTACTTGCAGACCAAGTCCCTGCAGCTGCCGGCATGAGCGGGCCTCTCGATATCGCGACCAGCGGACCCACGCAGGTATGGACGATCGACCTGCCGCACCTCGGCAACGCGATCACCGACAAAGCGTTCATCTCCGCGTTCGATGCCGCAGTCGATAATGCCAACGCCGACACCGATATTCGGGCGGTGATCCTCACCGGGCGCGGCAAAATCTTCTCCGCCGGCGGCAACGTCAAAGAGATGGCCGACCGAGACGGCATGTTCGGCTTGGACGCTCGGGCCCAACGGTACGCCTACATCGACGGCATCCAACGGATTCCGCGGGCACTGGCCCGACTCGAGGTTCCGCTGATCGCAGCGGTCAATGGGCCGGCCATCGGCGCCGGTTGCGATCTGGCGATGATGTGCGACATCCGAGTGGCTTCTGAGCGGGCGTCCTTCGCCGAGAGCTTCGTACAGCTCGGCCTGATCCCGGGCGACGGGGGCACCTGGTTTCTGCCGCGGGCGGTGGGCTACGAGCGCGCCGCCGAGATGACCTTCACCGGTGACCGCATCGATGCTGCGACCGCCCTGCAGTGGGGCATGGTCAGCCGGGTGGTGCCACACGACGACCTGCTCTCCCACGCGCACGCGTTGGCCGAGCGCATCGCTGCCAACCCTGCGCACGCGCTGCGGATGGCCAAACGGCTGCTGCGGGAATCGCAGACGGCGTCGCTGGAAACCACGCTGGGGATGGCCGCGGCCATGCAGCCGCTGGCACACCGCGACCCCGAACATGAACGGCGTATCGCCAAGTGGAAGACGACCTGATGGCGCTGCCCCGGATGGTGCCACCGGCCGCCGTCGACCCATCGACCCAGGCGCTACGCGCGGAGGTCCGCCAGTTTCTCGCCGACCAACGCGCCGCGGGCGCCTTCACCCCGTCGGTTGACGCCTGGCTCACGGGGTGGGACGAGACTTTCACTGCCGCCCTGGCGGCGCGTGGCTGGATCGGTATGACGGTGCCCGTCGCGTACGGCGGACATGGGCGCTCATTTCTGGAACGGTTCGCGGTTACCGAGGAGCTGCTGGCCGCCGGCGCACCGGTCGCCGCGCACTGGATCGCCGACCGTCAGATCGTGCCTTCGCTGCTGAAATACGGCACCGAACTGCAGAAGTCGCAATTCTTGCCGCGGATCGTGCGCGGCGACTGCTTCTTCGCCATCGGTATGAGCGAGCCCGATTCCGGTTCTGATCTGGCCAGTGTGCGTACCCGCGCCGTGCGTGTGCAGGGCGGTTGGTCGCTATCGGGCACGAAGGTTTGGACGTCGGGCGCACACCGCGCCCACGCGTTCATCGTGCTTGCCCGCACTGCGCCGGCGGATCCAGATCAGCGCCATGCTGGGCTCAGCCAGTTCATCGTCGACCTGCGCGGTTCGGGGGTGCAGGTCCGTCCGATCATTTCGATGAACGGAGCACACCACTTCAACGAGGTGATCCTCGACCAGGCGTTCGTGCCCGATGCCATGGTGTTCGGTGACATCGGCGCCGGCTGGGCGCAGGTGACGTCTGAGTTGAGTTTTGAGCGCAGCGGACCCGAACGCTTCCTTTCCACTTTCGTTCTGCTCACAGCGACCACCGCCAACATGGCGACCCGATGCATCTCGCGAGACGAGAGCCTCGGGCGTCTGGTGGCCCGCGTCGCCGGCCTGCACCAGATGTCGACCGCAGTCGCCGGCGCCCTGGAGCGCCGCGACTCCGCTGACGTGGCCGCGGCGGTGGTCAAGGTGCTGGGTACCACCGTCGAGGGTGACGTCGCCGACCTCGCTGAGCGGCATGGCGGCGTCGATGCGGCATCCTCGGAGCTGATAACCGCCGCGGTGGACCAGCGCCCCGGCTTTACCCTGCGTGGGGGAACCAACGAGGTGTTGCGGGGCGTGATTGCCCGCGGATTGGGGATCCGTTGACAACCTCACCGATCGACGCGACCCCGGTGGACCCGGCCCTGATCGACATGATGCGCGCGGTGTTCGGCGCGTACCGCACAGCGCAGTCATCCGCCGCCACTGGGGATCGTGACGCCCAGCTATGGCACCAGCTTGACGAGCTCGGGCTGGTGCGCCTGACTGGCCCCGAACACTCGGGTGGCAGCGGCGCCGGCTGGCATGAAGCGGCCGAGCTGCTCACCGTCGCTGTTCAGCACGGCGCGCGAATCCCATTGGCCGAGCACGATTTATTGGCGTGCTGGCTGCTGGAGGCTATCGGATCACCGTGCGACGATGCGGTGCGGACCGTGTGCCTGCTCGATGCCCAGGGCGCCGCGAGGGGGGTGCCCTGGGCGTCTCGCGCCCAACAGATCGTGGTCATCTGGCAGCGGGGCGGCGAGTATCAGGCCGCCGATGTCAATGTTGAGTCGCTGGATATCACGCCCGGCGCCAATATGATTGGCGAGCCGCGGGACATCGTCGTCGCCGACCCCGCCGGCTTGTGCGGTGTTCCCCTCGAGGCGAGTGTGGTCGACCAGCTGCGGCTGAAATCGGCCTTGGTGCGCGCGGTGCAAGTGTGTGCCGCGCTGGACCAGATTCTCGAGCTTTCGATCGAGCACGCGAGCTCACGCGTCCAGTTCGGTCGGCCCCTTTCGCGCTTTCAGGCCGTGCAGAGCATGATCGCCGACATCGCCGCGCAAGCCGCCCTGGCGCGGTCGGCCACCGAGGCGGCGCTGACGGCGGCGGTCATCAGCGCGTGGTCGGCGTCCAACCTCGCCTTCCTTGTCGCAGTGGCACGTTCGTGTGTGGGCCACGCCGCCTCCGTGGTGGTGCGTAACGCTCACCAGGTTCACGGCGCGATCGGCACCACGCGCGAGCACCGGCTACACGAGTTCACCCGGCCTGCCCTGGTGTGGCGCGGAGAGTTCGGCTCCGTGCAGTATTGGGACGAAGAGGTCACGTCGGCCGCGCTTGGGGCGGGAGCCGCCGGGTTATGGAGCCTGATCAGCGGCTGAGCAACGACGGTGTTCCACTCAACGGGCGTCGGGGTGTTAGCGGGGACACAGCCGGGATTGACTGTGGGCATGAGCAACGACATCACGCTGTCGGAACTGCAGGAGTTCATCGCCGCCTTCTGGTACCACTACGACGAAGCCAACTATGACGAGCTGGCCGCCAGCTACGCCCACGATGTGCACTACCTGACCCGAAGCGACAGTGGCGCCAGTCCTTTCGAGGAGCTGATGTCGCCCGAACTCGACGGTCGTGACGCGGTTATCGAGTGGCTATCCGAGCATCGCCAGCAAAGCCCCTACCCGCTGCGTCACCACGCGACCAACGTGCACCGCACCGGCACCGATAGCGGCGTAACCCGCGCCCGCTTTTACATCTTCGTCAACCAGATCGCCAACTTCGTGCCGTTCGCGGTGTCCAGCGGAGTGGTCAACGTCGGCGTGCGCCGCGGCCCCAATGGGCTGGAGTTCACCGATATGGACGTCGTGCTGGATGCCACCAACTCCGTGCTGCTATCCGAACTGCACAGCGGCACTGCCACCGCGTCGCAACCATGACCGTTGAAGAGCTCTTCTCTGGCGGGGTTGCCGTCATCACCGGCGCCGGCTCCGGGATCGGCGCCGGCATGGCCCGCTACGCCAGCACATTGGGCATGACCGTGGTGCTCGCCGATGTCGATGCGCACAGCATCGCCGCCCTGCGCGAGGAGCTCACCGCCACGGGGAGCACCGCGGTCGACATGGTGTGTGACGTACGCGATCCCGTCGCCGTGCAAGAGCTTGCCAACACGACCATCCGTGACGTCGGTCCGGTGCGATTGCTGGTGAACAACGCCGGAATTGAACAGTTCGGCTACCTGTGGGACACCCCGGTAGCCAATTGGCAGCGGATCGTCGATATCAACATCAGCGGGGTCTTCTACGGCATCCGCGCATTCCTGCCGCCAATGATGGCCACCCCAGAGCAGGCGTGGGTGTGGAATGTGTCGTCGGTCGGTGGGGTCGTCGCGATGCCCTTGCAAACGCCCTACATCGTGAGCAAGCACGCCGTACTGGCGATGACCGAGTGTCTCAACCTAGAACTACAGTCCAGCGGGCACGACCACCACATTCACGTCCAGGCCGTGCTGCCCGGCCCGGTCCTGTCCAACATTTTCGAATCAGCCGGCGGCGTCGACTCCACTGAGGCCACCGACGTTGCGGCCGCGGAGGCGCACCGTACGGCCATGCTCGACCTGAAGGCCGACGCGATGGACCCGCTGACAGCTGCCGCGGTGGTTTTCGAGCAAGCCGCTCAAGGCGGCTTCTATCTGCTCACCCACCCCGACTATGTTCGGTCGGCGATGCAAGAGCGCGCCAACATCCTTGCGTCCCAACATGCTCCGGTATTGCGGACCGAGCGCCGGTTCGACCCCGCGCGGCATTAGCGTGCCCACTCCTCCGCTGGATCCCGACGCCGCCGCCCGAGTAGCATCGTTCGGTACCATCCCGCCGATGCGCCAACGCGGCCTCTCCGCGGTGCGGGCCGCGATCGAATCCGCGCCGCTGCCCGAGGCAATGCCACAGATGGACAGCATCACCGAGACGACCCTCCCAGGGCCCGCCGGGCAGATACCCGCGCGAATCTATCGTCCCGCCACAGATTCCCGCCCACCCGTGCTGGTGTATTTCCACGGCGGCGGCCTGGTCATGGGATCCAACCACTCGTTCGAACCGCTGGCCCGCGCGCTCGCCTCGGCGTCCATGGCCACCGTCGTCGCCATCGACTACCGCCTGGCCCCCGAAGCGGCACCACCGGCGCAGTTCGACGACGCCTATGCCGCCACTGAATGGGTATCGCGCCGAGCCGTGGATCTGTGTGTCGACGCCAGCCGGCTCGCAGTGGTCGGCGACAGCGCCGGAGGTTCTTTGGCGGCCGCGGTTGCACTGGCCGCGCGTGACCGCGGCGGTCCGGCGATCTGCGCGCAGGTGCTGCTGTACCCGGGCCTGGATCGCGACATGACGGCCCCGTCGGTCGCCTCGCTGGCCGACGCGCCACTGCTCACCCGCGACGACATCGACTACATGCACGCACTTGCCGACGGAGACGCCGGGCCGCCCGAGGGGGCGTACCTGGTTCCCGCCTACGCCTCCGACCTTTCGGGGCTGCCGCCCGCGATCGTGGTCACCGCCGGCTGCGACCCGATCCGGGACTGGGGTGAGCGATACGCGGTCCGGCTCCGGGACGCCGAAGTTCAGACCACCCTCGTCCGCTATCCGGGCATGTACCACGGCTTCCTCATGTACCCCGACGCGACCGCCCGCGGGCGGCTGGCCATCGCCGAGATCGGCGCCGTATTGGGCGCCAAGTTCGCCAATCCGCTCCCATTTTGACGTCCCGATCACCGGACACGCATCGACCGTACGTCGACGGTGCCGGAGACAATCACATCAATCCAAACATGCAGAAGGAGACCGCTGATGCTCACCGATGAGCGCCGGATGGAGCTTTCCAACGTTTTGCGGCCCGCCGCCCCGCCGCGCGAAATCGACAACGTCTACACCGCCGACCAACGCGAGCGGCTGCTCAATGTCGTACACGCGCACGGTCCGTGGAAGCTGATCATCGCCCAGCACTTCGCGTCGGCCGACGAGTTGATGGCCACCATGAGCGGCGCCTTCCCCGAGGGATTCACTCCGTCGCTGGACCTTTTTCTGACGCCGACATTCCGCGGCTACCTGGCCAACTACGGGGCCGTCCTCTACCCGGAGCTGCACGACTGCTTCTACAACGCCACGTTCCTCGAGCACGCCAAGAGCTACTGGAACGCCGAGTACGCCAAGCCTGAGATGATGCTGTTCAACATCAACGGCCCCTGCGCCAACCGCGATCCCGGCCATCTGGACTCGCCGAGCTTTCGCGGCGTACGCCACGAGAACGCCCCCACCTGGCTGTGCAGCGTGATGGGCAAGTCGGGCCTGTTCACCGACTACCTCATCAAAATGGCTCAAGTCATCACCTGGTTCTCCCTCGACGAGGGGTCTGGCTTCACCTATTGGCCCGACGGCCCACTCAAGGCCCCCTCCCGGGTCTTGCCGCCGATCAACAACCGCGGAGTGGTCGTTCAGAACGAGATGATGGTGCACCGCGGAGAAGCCAACGGGCCGCTGGAACAACAGATTCCGCCGGGGCTGGCCTTTGACACCGTCTTCGCCGGCGACCCGGCCGACCCGAACCACTGGCTTCTGAAGAATGGCGACGACGTCATCTCCCGCCACCACACCGACGAATTGCGTTTCCTGGTGCACTGGTCCGCCGAAGTGTTCTCCGACTTCGAGGAACTCAAAAAGAACATGGACGGCTCCGACGACATCACGATCGAACGGGCCATCGGCATGATGATCGACGACCTCAAGGGCAAAGGCATCAAGCTCGACACTCCCAGCGATCCCCTGCACGACCCGGCGTTCATCGCCGCCCTTAACGCTGCCTACGACCTCGGCGGACCGACAACCTATCCAGAAGAAGCGCCACTGAGTGCGTTCCAATTGGCTTAAGCACCGAAAGGCGCAGCATCAAGGATCATTTCGGCGAATCCCGGGGTGGTGGGACAACGAAATGTCCCGAGAGCCACACCACGTTGGATCTATCGTGATCGACCGACCGTGAACTGCGGCTCAGACGCCCGGGCACGCTAGCGTTCCTACGATCATCTGCATGGCGGATCGCAACGCGGATTGCAGGGCGGCGAAATCGCCGTGCTGGACCCAGTGGACGTAGGCGTGCCGACACGCTTGAACCACCAGCTGGGCAGGCAGCTCTCGGGTGAATGGGTCATCGCCTAGATCGAACCGGGCGGCAAGGAACTCGGTGATGGAAACGACAAGGTCTTGTCCCCAGTCCAGCCACCGTAATCGGTATTGGGGATCGCTGATCATCATCGCCATGAACCTGCGATCGATCTCCATCCGGCCCCGCCGGGGAACTTCGGTGCTGAATGCCGCAACGAGGACCTCGACGGTGTCGCTGTCCGGTGCTGCGTCATGCAGGATCTCGATGCTCAGCCTACCGAATTCACGGAATAGCGGCATAACGACGTCTTCTTTGACCGGGAAGTACCGGTGAAACGTCCGCGGCGCAATGCCCACCGCTTCGCAGATCCGCTCGACGGTCGCCGAGGTAGACCCGTCGGCGAGAAACGTGTCGCGGGCAGCTAGCGCGATGTGCATCCGAAGGTCCTCGGCGCGACGCTCCGCGTGCGTCGCCGGACTGCTCACCAGCCTTACCTCACTTCCTCGCCACACTGACGGCATGTCGATCCTAACCGCGAATACCCCTTGACTTATGTGCTCGGACCTGCGACGGCATCCCGCTGAGCGGGATCGCGATGGTGACGCACACCTCTTGCGGACTAGCCTCGGGATTGTCAGATTCTGCCATTCATGGCGTGATCTGACACGACAGCGGGGTGACGTGCTGCCAAGCAGTGGCCCGTTGACAGATAGCGATGACCCGTCCCCAGGAGGGCTGAACCACGCGGCCAACGAGGTCACGACCACCAGCCGAGCCCATTGAGGAGAAGCCCCGATGACCATTGAGACCGAAGAACTCAACTACGACGACTACACCCATGACTTCATGGGTAAGGTCGGCAACGTCCAAGACTTTTCCCGCGACTTCCTCATGGGCCTAGCGCGAGTGTTCGAAGACGTCTTGAACTTCATGCCCTACGCCCATGTCAAGATCTATTCGGAGAAGGTTGGCATTAGCGCCGCCATGGATGTCGCCGCGGAGCTGTCGCGGGCGGGGATGCGCCAAGTGATGCCGATGGGGCGCTACATCGCCCCTCCGGGTTGGGACTGGAAAAACGCTCAATACCAAGCGATTCCTTTTGATGTGCAGACTGAGGACCTGACCAAGCCGGCCCTGATACGTCTGATCAAAACCTATTGGGACCAGTACCTCAAAGGACACAACTATTTCATCGACCAGTGGACCAAGATCCTCCCTGAGGAGGAGGTCTGGCTCGGGCTTCCCGACATGTATCAACTCATCATCGATTACCAATACCCCAAGCTGGCCCGAGTGTTCAAGATCGAGCCAGTGCACGTCGTGGACTTTCTCAAGTTGGCCTGCCTGAGCATCGATGGCACGCTCGGGTACGGCGGCGAGTACATCGTGTACAACCCTGATCACGTGGTGCTGAACATGCGTCGGTGCGAAGTACTACAGAAGTACACCGACGAAGGCCTCTACCCACCGGCACGGGCCTGGATGAACTGCACTTTTGAGCAGCGAATCTCAGCCCCGTTCTTTCCCGGGTGCAAACTCGACATCAACTTGCCGCCAAAGGATTTCAAGTTTGCCCAAGGAGAACCCTTCTGCGTGTGGACGTACACGCGCGGTGAAGCAAACCACAAGGCGGCCGCCGCTGCCCCTGATCCGCGGGCCAGCGCGATGAAGAAGATCCCGATCATGCCGGTGTCATCGACCTAGGAAGCGGCGTGGCCCGGGATCTCCTCGGCCAGGAGTTGCGGGGCCCGACCATGAACGGCCCGTATGGCACGACCGGAGACTCAATCCGTCCCAAATCCACTCGACACACACAACACTCGCTCGACAGCAATCGGTTCGCAGGGGCTCAGCACCTAACGAGTCCACGGTGTCGCGGGATAGGCGACGACGCAGTTCAGTGCCGGCCCCGGTCGAACTTTGAGCAGCTTTTCGGGTCGAAAGCTGAGCAAGTGCTTACGGGGTTGAGCGTAAGGACGGTTCGTTCACGCTCAGCACTCTCACTTTCAGAGCGTGTCAGGGATGTCCCCGGAACGATCTGTCAGCTATGGGTCCGGGCTAGCGATCAATCGTCACCAGTGCTCGAACCGCGCCTTGACCGCGTCGGGGGTTAGTCCGTAGTCGTCCAGCGAGTATCGGTGCTTGGGTGCACGATGGTCGAGCTGACTCTCTTCGTGAGCCGAACCAATGGCCAATACGGCCTCCTCGGTCAACGGCAGCCCGAAGTGCTCATAGATGCTTCGCACGGTGTCTACCGGAGCGGCAACGAAATCGAAGTAGTCGACGTCGCAAAACTGGTTCGGGTTGTGCTTGGCGCGACCGCTCGTGAACCGCTCGATGGCGCGCGCCCAGGTGTCCAAAGTGTCATGCCCGATTTGTTCCCGCGAGAAGGTGTTCGACCAACCCTTGGTGGAATGCTCCGCAAGCGAGCACATGGACGGTAGCAGCGTCTCGGGTGGACGATGGCACTGCACGATCAACGCGTCCGGATAGGTCTCGAAGATCGCGTCGATCGAGAACAGGTGGCTGGGGTTCTTCAGCACCCAACGTCTTGAGACATCGTTGAGTCCAATCAACTGGAGGTTCCGGCGGTGCCGGCGATACGCCGGTGCCCAGTCTTCGTTCGATAGCCACTGCGCATAGGTGGGCACGTGCGCCAATGATTCATACGACACCGAATGGACCGACTGCCGTAGCAATTGCCAGCACTCTTCGAGGACGTCCTCAGCGATGTAGTGCAAGCCGAGAAACTCCGGATTCTCCCGGTGCGCCTTCGCGTAGTAGGCCTGCAGCTGGCGATACTCCGGGTAGCTATCCCAGTCTTCTCGGGGTGGCCGCGGCTGGGGGTACTCCGCCAGCCACAGTTCCAATCCCTGGTGGGCGGGGTCGGCGCCCAGAAGACGGTGCAGGGCAGTCGTTCCGGTCCGCGGTAACCCGGTGACGAAGATGGGGCGCTCAATCGAGACATTCGCGTGCGAGGGGTAGCGTTTCCATGCCGCCTCGCTCAGCAGCCTTGCCACCAAGCCGCCCAGCAGGTAGTGCCGCGTCATGGTGGCACCCAATGGCGTGAAGCCCGCTTCGCGCTCATACGAGTCAAGTAGCACGCTGAGCGCTTCGCGGAAATTGTCGTCATCGGCTCCGAAGTCGCTGTGCCCAGCTCTTTGGATCGCTTCAGCGCACAGCTCGTCCACAGTTCCGACGACGGTTGCCTTTGTCATGCCTTGAACTCCCCACAATTGACGTCAAGGGTCTGTCCGGTGATGCCGCCGGCCATGTTGCTGAGCAGAAAGATAATTGCCGAGGCGACATCGTCCTCGGTGACCAGTCGCTTCAAGTCGGATTTCTCGGCGACGGCCGCATAGACCGCATCCACGGAGAAGCCGGACTCGCGCGCCTGAGCCTCGAAGTACTCGCGAAGCACCTGCCCCCAGATGTAGCCCGGTGCTACGGAATTCACCCGTATCCCCAGGCCGCCAAGCTCGCTGGAAAGCGATTGTGACATCGCCAGCGACGCTGACTTCGCAAGCTTGTACGGACCGTATAGCGGATCGGAATGCCTGATGACCGCCGAGCTTAGGTTGACAATTGCTCCGCCAGAAGCCGCAAGAGCGGGTGAGAAAGCCAGAATCGCCCTGAGCGCTCCGAGGCCGGTCAGTTCCACGGAATCTCGGATGTGCGTGAATGTGGTTTCAGCGAAAGGCTTCATCGACGGGAAGATGAATGCGTTGTTGACAAGGCCATCGACCCTGCCGTAGGCCGATACCGCGGCACCGACAAGTCGGTTCACGTCGTCCTCCACCGTGAGGTCGGCAGCGAAAGGTACCGCGCGCCTGCCGACTTCGGTGACAGCCTCGGCGACCGCCTCAAGTCGGCTGGGCGTTCGTGCCACCAAGACGAGATCGGCGCCTTCGTCGGCGCACCGTCGGGCGAGAGTGGTACCGAGGCCGGGTCCGACGCCGCTGAACACGATGACCTTGTCCTGTAGTAGCCCTGGCATCGATCAACCCAGCATTCGTTGGGCTACCTGCTTCTGTCGAAGGGCAATCCGCTCACGCCAATCCGCCTCGGAGATCTCGTTATGAGTGAAATAGGGAAGTGTGTCGGGTATCGCGTCGAAGTTCACCACCTCGACGGTAGGTGCGTCCGCTTGGCCCATCTGGCGGGACAACCGTTGCCACCGAAACTGTAGGTAACCACGTCGGTGGCCCAGTGTCTCAACCCAATTCGTCAGTCCCGGGTTCTGTTCCGCAACCACAATGCGCATCTTGCCGTCGGGATCAACTTGCGTCTGGGCGCCGTTCAGTGAGGTCTGGTGGTTGATGTAATCGAGCGAGATGTACCACATGCTGCCCAGCTGGAAGCCCTGATACGGGGCGTCACTGAGCGGGACT
Source organism: Mycobacterium sp. E2497 (assembly GCF_001668695.1). Taxonomy (NCBI): domain Bacteria; kingdom Bacillati; phylum Actinomycetota; class Actinomycetes; order Mycobacteriales; family Mycobacteriaceae; genus Mycobacterium; species Mycobacterium sp. E2497. The sequence continues at coordinate 50,698 of NZ_LZKD01000113.1, read as the reverse complement.
GTAATGATCATGGCCTGGTCCGGGGCCAGTTCATAATGTCCGGCGGAGGAGTACTGGGTGGTCAACCCACCAGGGGTGACGCGCGGGGCGACCAGTGTGTTCACCGGAAGGTTGAGATAGAACCATTGCGGAAATTGCAGCCAGGTCTTCACCCGCTGAACCAATGCCGATGCGGCGCTGGCGAAATGCTCGTGGACGTCCGCACAGGTCGGCCGAGCTGGAGAGCCGCCGGAGGTGTCGGCGCGGTGTATGGTGACCGATCCACGCCGCTGGGCCCAGTCGCCATACACTTCGCGGATCACCAGCTGTCCGGATCGTTTCGGAGTGAACCGCCATTCAAAACTGCCGTCGGGGGCGATGTCGAGCTGGCGATCATCAAAGGCCACTTCGCTTTCCGGCACACTGTCGTCGGTGTACTCGCCGGCGAGATATTGGAAGCTCAGGTCCGTGGTGGTGCCGCGGACGCCGGCGATCACATATTCAAAGCCAGCAACCATTTTGGCGCCGAAGTACAGGGTATCTGGGTTGTCCAGGCCCATCTTGCTGAACGGACCAGTGCCCGTGAACAAATACGGATGGTCCGTGTCTAGGTTGAACGCTAGGTGAGTGCAGGCGACGATGCCGCCCGCCAGATATCCCAGGCCCTCGGCCAGATCGGCATCGCTCTCTGCATGCGGAGCTGCCGCAATCAACTGTTCAGCTTCGGCTATCGCGCCTAATAACGGTTGGGAGAACACGGTTTTGACCGTAGGCTGCTGGCGTACTCCTAGCGCGCGGGCCGCCCACTCTCCGGGAGGGTTTTGCGGCCCGGGCTGACCAACTTTTGGGTTTGCGCCCGCAGACGGCGACCTGATTGCCCGCTTGTCACCGGCCGAGAAACCGGAACGGATGTACCTGTCATCATGACCTGGTCTGCTGCTTGCGTTATTCTCCGGCCCCTCGACAGACGGTTGCCTAACCGCCGCCGGAGATTCATGCGCGCGAGCCACTTTACGCAGAGGGTAGTCCCACATCGCTCATGTCGCAGTCGGTGCGCTACATCTGGACTGCGCTGCCCGAAGTCGTCGGGTGGTGAGGGGCGTCAGCTCGCTGCACTGGTGCGCGACCTGTATCCGCGCTCACTGTACTGCTTGAGGGCAAGCGCCGTGTCGTCGAAAGCTCGCTTCACCCAGCTGCCGGTGTCTGTCATGACTTGGGCTGCGTGTTGTCCTAGGAATGCATCCGTGGAGTAGTAGCGGCACCCGAGGTCTCCCCACGGCTCGATAATCTGGTCGCGCCGCGCGGCGTACGGAGACTCTGCTGTCGCTCGCTGCTCCCAGGAGAGCAAACGCTGCGGGACAATCGCGCACACGTATTCGGTGTGGAGCCACGTGCCGTTAGTGCCAGAGTATTTCCCGGCGAGAACCATCTCGACCGCAGAGCCCATTGCGAGTGCTGATTTGGCGGCTACGCAAAACGGATTCCACCGTCCGTAATTGTCGAGGTCTAGAAGGACTTCCCACACCACAGCCGGCGGCGCCTCGATCTCTACGGTGATGGAGCGCACAAGCGTGCTCGGGTCATACTCTGGAATTAGCAGATCCGTCATGGAACCTCTCTGATGAGTGGGGCATGAACGGCGCACCGCGCCGACGCGATAAGTCGAAATGCTGGCATGGGGCGCGCTCCCTCAGACGCGCGTTCACCACTCAACTCTCATTCGCCACTGGACCACCAAAGGGTTCCGCCTCACCCGCCATCGACCACCGGTAGCGTCCCCGCTCGCACGGCGTCGACGATCGACTCGGTCAGAGCCGAGCATGACAGGAACAGATTGCATCCGCCGTATGGGGCCAGTTGCGTGGCGGCCGATCTCTCCTCACAGCGGGCCAGGGCCGAGGCTGTCCACTGCACGCTCGTCTGGTTCCAGCTGCTTTTACGGACGTGCACCCGCGCTCGACAGCGTCGACATGCCACGGGGAACATAGGCATGTCGGCAAGGCGATTGTCTTCCCTGGCAGACGACGCCGGAGTCATCACACCGGGTCTTTGGCGGTCGCCTGCGTAGCGATATTGGACTCGACCTCTTTCATCCACGCCTCGTACGGGCGGGTGGTGTCCAGCTCAAATTCGAAGCGGTCCACCATATCTGGTCGAACATCGGCGACATCGACATAGAACTGCTCATACCATCGGCGCAGTTGGTAAACCGGGCCGTCTTCTTCGACCAAGAGCGGATTATCGATGCGCGCCTTGTGCCGCCAGATCTGCACATCTTGTTCGAAACCGAGTTTGACGAAGTCTCCAAGGGCGACCGCGGTCTGCACCGCGACATCATCGGGAAGCGCCTCGGATTTCTTGACGATGATGCCGTACTGCAGCACAAAGGAATTCGCGTCAACTGGGTAATGACAATTGATCAAGACGGTGTGGTGGTCACCATCCGCATAGTGATAAGTCAGGTCGTCGACCATGAAAGACGGGCCATAGTAGGACGCCACCGATGTCGTGCCGAGCAGCTGAGGACCTTCTGCGCCGCCCAGGTCGGGTCGGCCCGCGCTGTTCATGTACTGGGTAGCCACGTGCCCTTCGAAGATGTTCTTGAAATGAGTGGGCAGCGAGCCGTGGATATAGAAGAAGTGGGCCATGTCCACGACGTTGTCGATGATTTCACGGCAGTTGGTGTTCACGACGGTCGTGTACCAGTGCCAATCGGTCCACTCGTCGCTGGTGGCGCCTTCGATGCGTGGGATCGCGACCTCAGGTGGGGGTGGTTTGCGCTCGGGATCGTTCCACACAAACAACATGCCGTCCTGTTGCAGGGTGGTCCAGGCTTGGGTGCGGGCCAGCTTGGGTGTGCGCTTGCTGTAGGGCACCAGCTTGCAGCGCCCGTCACCACCCCAGCGCCAGTCATGGAACGGGCACGCCACCTCGTTGCCCTTGACTTCACCTTGCGACAGGTCACCTCCCATGTGGCGGCAGTAGCCGTCGAGGACATTGACCTGCCCGTCACCGCCGCGAAACACCACCAGCTTCTGGCCGAAAGCATTGATCGCGTGCGGTTTGCCGTCACTGAAGTCTTTGATCAGACCCAGGCAATGCCAGCCGCGGGCGAATCGCGTGGGGGCAGCGTCGGCCTCGATCAGCCGAACTTCGCCGGCTTCGGACTGCGAATTCATGGGCGCCATTCAACCCCGACTGACCGGCACGTGGAGGGCACGTGTTCCACTGATCAGGACGCCTCTTCCCGCTGAGCAGCCCGGCCGCTTACCGTTCCCAGGCGTGACAACGCACAGCACGACGATTCCTGCTGGACTTCCCGTGTCCGACACGACGGTGGACCTACTCGTGATCGGTTCGGGAACCGGCATGGCCGCAGCACTCGCCGCCCACGACCGGGGGCTCTCCGTGCTGATTGTCGAGAAGTCCTCGTACGTGGGTGGTTCGACCGCACGTTCCGGTGGCGCGCTGTGGCTGCCCGCGGGCCCAGTGCTGCAGCGGGCCGGTGCCAACGACACCGCCGAGCGCGCCGCCACCTATCTTGACTCCGTTGTTGCGGGCTCAGCCCCGCCTCCGCGTTCCGCGGGGTTTTTGACAAATCTCTCCGCGACCGTCGAGCTGCTGGAGCGAACGACTCCGATGCGGTTGTTCTGGGCCCGGGAATACTCCGACTACCACCCCGAAGAGCCCGGCGGCAGCGCAGCTGGGCGTACCTGCGAGTGCCGGCCCCTAGACACTGCCGTCCTGGGCGAATATCGCGGCCGGCTGCGGCCCGGGGTCATGGAGTCCGGTTTCTCCATCCCGACAACGGGGGCGGATTATCGTTGGCTCAACTTGGTTGCGCGGGTGCCGCGCAAGGGAATTCCGACCCTGGCGAAGCGAGTGGCCCAGGGTATCGGCGGCCGCCTGCTTGGCCGGCACTACGCCGCGGGCGGCCAAGCCCTGGCCGCCGCCCTCTTCGCCGGTGTGTTGCGGGCTCAGATCCCGGTGTGGACCGACACCACCTTGTTGCGTCTGGTCGGCGACGACGACCGCGTCAGCGGGGCGGTTGTCGGCAATGGTGGCGGTGAAGTGACCATCACGGCCAGGCACGGGGTGGTGCTGGCCACCGGCGGCTTTGACCACTGCATGGAGATGCGCTGGAAATTTCAGTCCGAGTCACTAGACCCCAACGTCAGCCTGGGCGCCGACTCAAATACCGGCGAGGGGATCCGCGTCGCCCAAGAACTCGGCGCAGACATCGATCTGATGGACCAGGCCTGGTGGTTTCCCGCGATCGCGCCGCTACCGGGCAAGGCGCCCGCGGTCATGCTCGCAGAGCGATCACTTCCGGGCTGCCTCATCGTCAACCAAAATGGGCATCGATTCGCCAACGAGTCGGCCGACTACATGTCGTTCGGTCAGCGATTGCTCGAACTCGAGCAGTCCGGGCAACCGGTAGAAGCGATGTGGATCATCTTCGATCAGCAATACCGCAACAGCTATGTCTTTGGCGCCGAACTGTTTCCGCGGATGCCCATTCCACAGACCTGGTATGACGCGGGCATCGCGGTGCGCGCCGACAGCCTGCGCGAACTCGGCGCTCGGATCGGCGCTCCCACATCAGCGTTCAACCAGACCATGACGCGCTTCAACGAAAGCGCCGCTCTAGGTGAGGATCCCGACTTCGGTCGCGGCCGCAGCGCCTACGACCGCTACTACGGTGACCCGACGATAACGCCGAACCCCAACCTGCGCCCCCTGACCAAGGGCCCGTTCTACGCCGTGAAAATGGTGCTCAGCGACCTGGGTACCTGCGGTGGGCTCAAGGCCGACGAGTGGGCACGGGTGCTGCGCGAAGACGGCACCGTCATCACCGGGTTGTACGCGATCGGTAACACCGCCGCCAACGCGTTCGGCGCCACATATCCCGGCGCGGGCGCGACAATCGCCCAGGGATTGGTGTACGGCTACATCGCCGCCCGAGACGCCGCCGGTGGCGGTTAGTCGGCTCGGCGCTTGGCTTGGACCTGCTTTTCCACCTCGCGCCAGTAGCCGGGCGTGGGGCGCACCTTGCCCGCACCGCCTTTAGCCTTCTGCATGAAGGCGTCGGCCTCGTCGATTTCCTTCATCAGTTCCAACGCGAACTCGCGCTCGGCAGCGTAATACTTGGCCGCCCAGCGCAGCGCGAGCACCGAGTAGGCCCAAGCGGGTTCCCCTTCAGCGCCCTCGGCGTCCTCGACAGCTTTGCGATGCCTGGCTTCGGCATAGGCCACATGCTCCTGGAGCAATTCCTTGAGCCGAGCAGGAGTCGTCAGATGGCCGAACGTCACCCGCATCAGCACACTGTGTTTGAGCACCGGCGGATCCACGGGGGCGTTGTTGGTCCAGTCGGTGACCGCTTCCAAGCCGGCCGCGGTGATCTTGTAGAGCCGGCGGCTGCGGGTGCCCTCGTCACGCTCGATGCGTGAGGTCACCAGCCCCATTCCTTGAAGCTTCTTCAGCTCGGTGTAAATCTGGCTGTTCGACGGGCTCCAGTAGTAGAGGTCAACGCTCCAGTCGATCCATTTTTTCAGGTCGTAGCCGGAAACTTCCTCTTCATAAGACAGCATGCCCAGCAACGCCCAACTGGTGGCGGCAAGTGCCGACTTCACCGGCTTATCACTGGGCTCGGCCATTTTGCCAGATTAACAGCACAGCCGAGGTGTCTCTGTGATATGCCCGCTGGACGGGACGCCACCTTCCCGAACCGCTACGTGCCATTTCACGCTGTTAGTCGATGACCACCGAAGTCGCCGGCGTCGATGCCATGCGCAGCGTCCCTGCCGTTGGGCAGCACATCGTCCGCACCACGCCCGCCGCAACGCCAACAATCGACGTGCCACGCCTAGGGGACGACGCGCCCCGGCTAGCGGTCCGCTTCCAGTGAGGGCGAAGGCCTTGCCAGCGGCACCGCGGACACCGGCGATCTGAGCCTAACGATGACTGACCCATCGTCGACATACGAGCTACTGGCCATCTCCGTGCGCAACCTGATCGACGCGACGATCCGCACAGAGTTGAAGCCCAACGCTATTGCCTCCATTGCAACCCAGATCGACGCTATTACAAGCCGACTGAGCGCCGAACAGATACCTGGATCATTCGGCGAACGTACCAGCACCGACGGGCAGAGCCCAGCTTCAGGCAATGCGGTGATCGGAATCCGCAACCCGTTGGCTCCCCCACTCGTGATTCACGAGACAAACGGATCGGTCTGGTCGGAACTTGTTCTCGGTGCAGCCTATGAGGGGCCTGCGGGTTACGTGCACGGCGGTGTCTGCGCGATGGTGTTGGACCATGTACTCGGCGCTACCGCCCACAAGCCGGGCCGGCCCGCCTACACCGGGACGCTGACCCTGCGCTACCGCCGAGGAACCCCGCTACGAAAGGCTCTCCGCGCCGAGGCCTGGGTCGACCGCGTCGAAGGAGTCAAGACCTTTGCCGTCGGACAACTAAGCGACAGCGGAGGCGTAACCGTCTCAGCAGAAGGGGTTTTCATTCATCCGCGGGAGTGAGCAGAACGCTGGCGATAAGGCGCCTCCGACGCTTCTCGCACAACACTCAATCCAAACCGGCTCTTCTCGCCAGCGCTTACCGCGCCATGTTGGCGAACCGCGACAGGTGCAGCTGGTGCGCGACGGTGACGGTCTTGGTCGGACCGTTACGGTGTTTCGCGAGAATGAAATCCGCCTCTCCCCCGCGCGGATCGTCGCGCTCGAACGCGTCGGGCCGGTTCAGCAGGATGACCATGTCCGCGTCCTGCTCCAGTGATCCCGATTCACGAAGGTCCGACAGCATCGGCTTCTTGTCGGTGCGCTGCTCGGGGCCACGGTTGAGCTGGCTGATCGCGACGACGGGAACCTCGAGCTCCTTGGCCAACAGCTTGAGTTGGCGCGAGAACTCGGAAACCTCCAACTGCCGCGACTCCACCTTCTTCCCCGACGACATCAGCTGCAGATAGTCGACGACGACCAGGCGCAGGTCGGCCTTCTGCTTCAGCCGGCGCGCCTTGGCGCGGATCTCCATCATCGTCAGGTTCGGCGAGTCGTCGATATACAGTGGCGCCTCGCTGATTTCGCTCATCCGCCGCGCCAGGCGCGTCCAGTCGTCGTCGCTCATGCGCCCCGACCGCATGTCGGCGAGTTTGATTTTGGCTTCCGCCGACAGCAGCCGCATGACGATCTCGGACTTGCTCATCTCCAGCGAGAAGATGACGCTGGCCAGCCGGTGCTTGATCGAGCATGACCGCATGAAGTCCAGACCGAGGGTCGAGTTGTGGGTCGGAATCATGGCCTTGCTGGCAAGGTATAGGTGGCTATCGTTGTCCACTTCGACGCACCGCACGGGAACGGTCTCGATCGGGCGGATCTCCACAATGAAGCGTGAGCCAGATCGCACGGTGCCGGTGGCGGCTCGACGTTCCTTGTGCAGGATGGCTTTTCGCTGCAATGCGAATACGGTGTCTTCTGTGGAGAAGGTCAGGGTGTAAGCGATGCTGGACGACTCCCGGCGGCCTCGGACACGCTTGGTGGAAGTTTGGCAGCGATAGCCGAGGCTGACGATGAGTTCGGCGGCATCCAGCGCCAGCCGATGGCTGGTGACGGAGAATTGGACCGCCCCACCCGCCGTCACAGTTCCGTCGGTGTCGAGCAACCCGGCGAGCAGCGCGCGCCGTTGCGCCTCGGATCCCCGCAGATACTCCATGGGAATGTGCTTGTTCCCCAGCACGCCGAGTGTGCGCAGCCGCGCCTGCAGTGTCCCCACGGCGGCGTGGCACTGCTGGCACAGCCGCATCCCCGATGATGGTCCGGCGCAGCGGACGCAGGTCGGGCTAGGCACGGGCGCGGAGACGAACCGAGCCCGGCCACCGCATGACCGCCCGCAGGTCCGCACCTGACTGGTCTGGGGGACGAAATCCTTCCCGCACACCACGCATTGCCGTGGAGCGGGCTCGTCGCTCGCCGGCAGAAGGAGCTGATAACGGTATCGAGCGGATTCCGATGGAACCGCGACCACGCCGTCCGCTTCGATTCGCATGATGAGTTCGGGATCGGCCGTGGTGATCTGGGCTGCGGCACTGGTTCCGTCGCCCAGCCAGGCACCGAGAGTGTATGGCGGAATCAACAATTCGCGGTCGGGTAGGTCAAGCGCACGCGCGTTCACCACGCTGTGGTTCAGGCGCCGGTCTTTGGTTTCGCAGCGCACGCTCGCCGCGATCTCAGCCGTCGTTCGCACCGCCGCAAAGGTGCGCTGATTCTTGTAGCGGTTGTAGCCCACCGCCGCGGCTTGCGCCGACTTGCGCGACGCGCGTGTTTCGGTCAGCCACTGATGCTCGGCGTCCGCGACGATCACCGTCCCGTCCGAGAACTCCACCTCGTAGCAGGGCCGGCCGAGCATCACGCCGGTCGCGGCCACCACCCGCGTCGGGCGCCCGTCGGCGCCGAGCAACTCATCACCGACCGCGACGTCGCCCATCGTCGTCCAGCCGGTCGGCGTGGGCAGCAGGGTGTCCAAGGCGAGTGCCTTACCTACTCCAGGCCTGGCCGCCACGATGATCATCTGCCCGGCATGCAGCCCGTTGGTGACCTCGTCGAGTTCGGTGAAGCCCGTCGGCACACCGCGTGAAATGCCGCCGTTGGAGGCGATGGCGTCGATCTCGTCCATCGTCGGCTGCAGCAGGTCCTCCAGCGGGACGAAGTCCTCCGACGTCCGCCGTTCGGCGACCTCGTAGATCTCCGCCTGCGCGCGGTCGACCACCTCGGCCACGTCGGCGCCCTCGGCGCCGGCGTAGCCGTACTGCACCACCCGCGTCCCGGCCTCCACCAAACGGCGCAGCAGCGCCTTCTCGGCCACGATGGTCGCGTAGTAACCCGCGTTGGCGGCCGTGGGCACGGTCGAGATCAGCGTGTGCAGATACGGCGCACCACCGATGCGGCGCAGCATCCCCCGGCGGTCCAGTTCCGCGGCCACCGTCACGGCGTCGGCCGGCTCGCCGCGGCCATAGAGGTCCAGGATCGCGTCGTAGACGTTCTGGTGCGCGGGACGATAGAAGTCCCCGGGCCGCAGCCGCTCGAGCACGTCGGCGATGGCGTCCTTGCTCAGCAGCATGCCGCCCAGCACCGCCTGCTCGGCCGCGAGGTCCGGCGGCGGCTGACGTCCGAAGTCCTCACTGGGGGCCGGCGAATCCATGCCCGACGTGAGGTCATCGACGACCGCCATGAACCCCTCCTCCCCTACTACGCACCCGAACGTACATTCGAAGACCGCTCTCGTCAGCGTAAGTCAAGGAGCCGACACCTTCGCCGCACCGCGCCCGTACGCCTGGCGACGGGACGACGTTAGACGTTGCTGGCTAGGAGGTGAAAGGGGCGCTGTTCATGAACCTGTGCATCGTGTGTGCATATCCGTCGACACCTGTGTTGAGTGGGATGTGGAGAACCTGTGTATGAATTCAAGGGGCTCTGACATCGCTGCTGATAAGGGCCATGTAACGCCACGAATTTCGTGTGGACAAGAATCTCTACGGCGTGTCGTCGCAGGTTACTGCGTCGGGCGTGTTGGCTTTCAGCCACATTTTCGCAGCGTTACGGCAGGGTAAATGAGCTCCCCGGAACACCCCGCGGCAATAGTTCGCTACGGCGTGCGTCCGCGACCGCCGACGCTGCGACCGAAAAGCATGCGCGCAGCGCAACTGAACCAGGCGGCGGCCGATGACGGCCGCCGCCTGGAAAGAGCAAACGTCGGAGGCTTAGCTCTCCGCTACAACCTCGAGAGCGACCTCGACGTCGACCTCGGGATGCAGGTGCACCGACACCGGGTGGGTGCCGACGGCCTTGATGTGCGACTTGGGCAGCCGGACGATCCGTTTGTCGAGGTTCGGCCCGCCTGCCTTCTTGATGGCCGCAACGACGTCGCCGGGGGTCACGGAGCCGAACAGCTTCCCGGAGTCCGCCGCGGTCCGCACCGGCAGCTGGACGGGGCCCAGCGCCTCGATCGCCGTCTTGAGTTCGTTGGCGTGCCCGAGGTCGCGCACCGCCTTGCTTTCCCGGGACCGGCGGATCTCGTCGGCCTGCTTCTGCGCACCGCGCGAGGCGACGATCGCCAGACCGCGCGGGAGCAGGAAGTTACGGCCGTAGCCGTCCTTGACCTCGATCGTGTCGCCGACGGTACCGAGGTGGTCGACGTCGGCCGTCAGAATCAGCTTCATCTTTTCGTACTTTCGCTCGAGCTTCGGCGGCTATCGCGCCGAGGAGGTGAAGGGCAGCAGTGCCACCTCGCGGGCGTTCTTCACCGCGATGGCGATGTCGCGCTGGTGCTGCACGCAGTTGCCGGTGACGCGGCGCGCCCGGATCTTGCCGCGCTCGCTGATATAGGTACGCAGCAGCGCGGTGTCCTTGTAGTCGATCGATTGACCCTTCTTCGCGCAGAAGACACACTTCCGCGTCTTGACCGGCTTTTCCGGAGCCGGACGTCGCTTGCTGGACTTGGCCATGACTGTCTTTCTTTCCGTTTCTTACTGTTGAAGTTCTCTTAGAACGGCGGTTCGTCGTCGCCACCACCGAAGGACCCGGACGCCGGGGCGCTGCCCCACGGGTCGTCGGCGGGAGCGCTGCTCGCCGGCGCCGACCCTTGCCGGGACCCACCTCCGCTGCCGAAGCCGCCTCCTCCGCCACCGCCGCTGCGGCTGGCCTTGTTGACCTTGGCCGTGGCGTAGCGCAGCGAGGGGCCGATCTCATCGACCTCGACCTCGACGACGGTGCGCTTCTCGCCTTCGCGCGTCTCGAAGGAACGCTGCTTGAGTCGGCCGGTGACGATCACTCGAGCGCCGCGGGTGAGGCTTTCGGCCACGTTCTCGGCCGCTTCCCGCCAGATGTTGCAGCGCAGGAAGAGCGCCTCGCCGTCTTTCCATTCCCCGCTCTGGCGGTCGTAGATCCGCGGTGTCGACGCCACGGTGAAATTCGCGACGGCGGCACCGGACGGGGTGAACCGCAGTTCGGGGTCGGCGGTCAGGTTTCCGACAACGGTGATAGTGGTGTCACCAGCCACAGTTTCCTCCTTGTTCCGCCCGGTGAATCGCTTCTCCGACGGTGGACGGCACGTATCCTCGCTGAGCCTACGCAAGTCCGCCGACGGTGGGCCCGCGACTCAGCGACGGGTGTTAGTGCTTGTCGGTGCGCATCACCTTGGTGCGCAACACCGACTCGTTGAGGCTCAGCTGGCGGTCGAGCTCGGACACCGTCGCCGGCTCCGCCTTCAGGTCGACCACGACATAGATGCCTTCGGCGTGCTTGGCGATCTCGTAGGCCAGCCGGCGCCGGCCCCAGATGTCGACCTTTTCGACGGTTCCGCCGTCTTTGCGGACGACGTTGAGGAACGTCTCCAAGGACGGAGCAACGGTGCGCTCGTCGAGCGTGGGGTCAAGAATGACCATGATTTCGTATGGACGCATGGAAACCTCACCACCTCCTCTGGTCTCAAACGGCCACGGTCGATCCGTGGCAGGAGGGTCGCCTGCGTCGGCAACCGCACCAGGCTACCGGACGGGTGGGGTGGCCTCCAAAATCGCGCCGGATCGCCGGTGCTGGAGCAATCCGGCTACTGCCGGGCGTCCAAGTATTCGGTGGCCCGGTCCATCGTCGCCTGATCGGCCTTGGCGAGGGAACCGGAGTCGAACGGCGGCTGCGGGTCGTATTCGATGAGCAGCTGGGCGGCCTGCGCCGCCTGTCGGTCGACGAGCAGCTCGACCAGCCGCAAGGCCATGTCGATGCCGCTGGAGACGCCCGCGGCGGTGATGATCCGCTGCGGTAGGTGCTCGACGACTCGGTCCGCCACGTAATGGGCGCCCAGGTCGTTGAGCAGGTCCCTGGCCCGCCAGTGCGTCGTGGCGGTGAGCCCGTCGAGCAGGCCCGCGGCGGCCAGGAGCAGCGCACCGGTGCACACCGACGTGGTGAAGGCCGTGATCGGGTGTACGGCCTGCAGCCAGGTACGGATGGTGTCGTCGTGGAGCAGCTGCCGCGTGCCGATCCCGCCGGGAACCAGCACCACGTCCGGTGAGGTGACCTCGTCGAACCGCGCGTCGCAGCTCAGCCCGAGCATCCCGTTTTCCGTACGCACCTCGCCCCGGCGGTGCCCGACGAACGTCACCTCGATCGAGGGGATGCGTTGCAACACCTCGTAGGGCCCGATCGCGTCGAGCGCGGTCACGCGGGGAAACAGCGGTACGGCGACGAGCGTCATGGCACCGCGGGCTCGGGTTCGGGAATCGCTGCCCGGCGCATGCCGGACGGTCGCAACCAGTCCGGCAACCAACCCGGCGGAGCGTCGGGGGCACGGTCGAAGGGGCCGCCCGACGGGTCGTCCACCCGGCCGCCCCAGCGCACCAAATCCTCGTCGGGCCGGTAGATCTGGCGGATCACCAGAGCGCAGAGCGCGACGACGGCGACGTCACGAACCAATACGGTCGTGGTGAAGAACTGCTCCGGAAGCGAACGATTCGGATTGCCATACAGGTAGTACATCCGCGGCACCCACACCGCGGCGTCGATGGTCATCCACGCCAGCAGGATCCGGCGATGCGGCAACGCCAGGACCGCCAGCGGCACCAGCCACAACGAAAACTGCGGGCTCCACACCTTATTGGTCAACAGGAACACCGCCACCACTAAGAACACCAGCTGTGCCAGCCGCGGCCGCTTCGGGGCGGTCAACGCCAGGTATACGATTGCCGCGCAACCGGTTACAAATAGCACCGTGACCACCGCGTTCAGCGCCGTGGGCGGCTCCCAGAACCCGAGACCGGGATCGAAGCCGCGCCAACCGGTAAACGACTTCACCACGTTGTACACCGAATCCATGTCGTCACCGCGCCGGGTGTTGAGCCGGAAGAATTCCGACCACCCTCGCGGAAACAGCACCATGACAGGCAGATTCACCAACAACCACGTCGCCACGGCCGTCCCCGCGGTGCGCCCGAGCGCGTGAAAGCGCCCGGTGCGGATCGCCAGTACCACCATCGGGCCCAGGAACAACAGCGGATACAGCTTGGCCGCGGCCCCCAGCCCGATCAGCACGCCGGCCGACACGGGTTTGCGCCGGGCCCACGCCAGGAGCCCCGCCATGGCGAAACCCGTTGCCAGCGCGTCGAAGTTGGTGAAGATTTGGAAGATCACCAGCGGCGAGGCGGCCACCAGGGCCGCGTCCCAGATCCGGCGCCCCGCCAGACCGGCGGTGGCCCAGATGGTGGCCAGCCAGGCCAGCGCCAGGCCGAACGCGGAGATGTCGAAGAACATCACCACCTCGGCGACCACAGGCAGCGGGGCCAGCTTGCTCAGCGCGGTGTACGTCTTCGCCAGCGCCATGGACACGTACTGATACATCCCGGTCAGCACCGGATACTCCATGTACCGCACCGCCGGCCGGCCGTCGTAGCGGGTCTGCGGGGTGCCGCTCCCGTCGGTCTCTATCCAGCTCGACTTGTACGGAAACTTGCCCTGGCTCAACAACTCCGCGCCGTAGAGCGGGACGGTATCGGAGTAACACAACTCGTAGTAGGCGCGCTGGTTCTCCCAGTTGGCCACCCGCTGGTCACCGGTCCCGGTGCCGGTGCTCTGCAGGCAGGCCGCCTTCGTCGACCAGCCGAGCGCCAGGAACACCAGGCCGATCAGGAACATGACCCGCAGCGGCGTCATCACCCGGGTGCGGCCGATCAGTGCGTGGCTGCCCACCGGCCCGCCGACGACATCCGCCAGGGCGGCGCCCAACGCGTCGGTGCGGCTCGGGCAGTCGCGGTTGCCGACGCTACGCAGATCGGTGGCCAGCGGCTGCGGGGAAATGGTGGCGGTCTGCCGCTCGGCCTCGGTCACGGTGGCGGCTGGCCGGGGGGCGGGGCTTGGGGCCCACCCGGCGGCACGCCTGGCTCAGGCCCGCCGGGGCCGCCGCCGCTCGGCGGCGGAGGCGCGTTGGTGATCGTCGTGGGCGGGCCGATCGGGATGGTGATGCCGGGCGCCACCTCGATGGTGGGCTGAATGACGGTCACCGAGGGCTGCGGGGGCGGGGGCGGCGGCGCCGGGACGCCCGCGTAGCCGCCGATCTCGGTCGGCTTGGGGAAGGATTCGTTGGAGGTGCCCTTCAGGGCGCCGTCCATCGTGGACTTCCAGATGTCCGATGGCAGCCCCGAGCCGTAAACCGGTGAGCCCGAAGCGGTTACCAGCGGCACGTCCCCCTTCGCGGTGCCCACCCACACGGCCGTCGCCAATGACGGCGTGTACCCGACCATCCACGCGTCCTTGTCGGCGGTGGTGTCACCCAGCTGCGTGGTGCCCGTCTTGGCCGCCGACGGCCTGCCGCCGGCCAGGGCGTGGCCCCGCGAATAGCTGGCGATCGGTTCCATGGCCGCGGTGACGTTGTCGGCGACGGCCTTCGGGATTCGCTGTTCCCCGTTGTTCTCGGACTTGCTCGCGTCGAAGAGCACCTGGCCGTCGGAGTTGACGACCTTCTGCACGAAGTGCGGCCGGTGATACACGCCGGAGGCGGCCAGTGTGGCGTACGCAGACGCCATGTCGATGACCCGGGTCTGGTATTGCCCCAACACGATTCCGTTGTTGGGGGGCCCGCCCTTGCCGTCTTCGGACAACGTGTGGTCCACACCGGGGAAGCTGGTCGCCACGCCGGCCTGGTGCGCGGCGTCCGCAACAGCCTGCGGTCCGCCCTTGAGCTTGAGCATCAGCCGGTAATACGAGGTGTTCAGCGATTGCTTGAGCGCCTGAGCGATGTTGCACGTCCCGCAGCCCTCGCCATCGACGTTGGTGATCTTGATGCCGTCGACGGTCAGCGGCGAGCTGTCGACCTGGTATCCCAGACCGATCCCCTGCTCGAGCGCGGCGACCAGGGCGAAAACCTTGAACGACGAACCGGTCTGCAGCCCGGCCTGAGCGAAGTCGAAGCCGTTGGCGTCCGAGCCGCCGTAGTACGCGCGGATCGCCCCGTCATGCGGGTCGATCGACACCACGGCCGACCGCATGTCGGGGTCCTGCCCGTCAAGGTATTTCGACACCGCCTTCTCGGCCGCCTGCTGGGCCTTGGGGTCGATGGTGGTGGTGACCTGCAGGCCCTGGGTGTTCAGGGTCCGCTCGTCGATGTTGAACAGCTCCATCAACTCTTTGGTCACCTGGCGCTCGATCAGCCCGTTGGGTCCCGTCGTCTGGTTCTCCGCGCGCGCCTGGTCTGGCGGCACGGTCTGCGGGAACTCCTGTGCGGCACGGTCGCCGGGCGAGAGCGCCTTGGTCTCGACCATGCCGTCGAGAACCCAGTTCCAGCGGGCCCGGGCGCCCTGCGGGTCGACCGCGGGGTCCAGCGCGGACGGTCGCCGGATCAGCGCCGCCAGCAGCGCCCCCTCCGAGACGGTGAGCTGCTCGACGGGCTTGTTGAAGTAGGCCTTGGCGGCGGCGGAGATCCCGTACGCGCCGCGGCCGAAGTAGATGATGTTCAGGTAAGCCTGCAGCACATCGTCTTTCGACCACTCCCCCGACATCTTGGTGGCGATCACGAGTTCCTTGGCCTTGCGCACCAGGCCGCTGAGCCCGTGTTGAGCCGACCCCACCAGCGCGTTCTTCACGTATTGCTGGGTGATCGTCGACCCGCCCTGCAGGTCCCCGTTGCCAAAGAGGTTGTTGTCCACCGCCCGCGCGAAACCGCTGAAGTCGAAGCCCGGGTTCGAATAAAAATTGCGGTCCTCGGCGGCGATCACCGCCTGGCGCACGTGCACCGGCACCTGGTTGATGTTGACGTCGACCCGATTGCCTTCGGGCGGAATGATTTTGGCGATTTCGGACCCGTCGCTGGCCAGGATGGTGGACACCTGGTTGGTGCGCAGGTCGCCCGGCTTGGGAATGTCGACGATGAAGTACGCCATGGCGAACGTGACGATCGGCAGGAGCACCAGCACCGCCGCCGAAAGGTACGCCGCCCGCCGCACCCACAGCCAGTTGATCTGCTGGGTCCAGTGAACGTCACCCCGCGGCTGGCGCCCGAAGCCGTCCGGGCCGCCGGGCCGTCCCCGCGGCCCGGGTGGCGGCGGGCCTTCGGGCGGACGCCCTCCCCCGCTCGGCCGGCCCCGACGCGGCGACGTCCGGCTGTCCAGTGCGGCCTTGACCTCCTCGAGCGCATCCCGTTGCAGGGGCGCCGACGGAGGACCGCCCAGCGCGGCCCTCACTTCGTCGATGCTGGGATCGGGTCGCCGGGGGGACCGGTCGTCGACGACCGGCGGGAGGACCGTGGTCAGCCGGTCGTCGGGGGGAACGCCACGGCGGTGACCGGGCGCCGGCGGCGCGTCACGCGGGCGGTCGCCGGTTCCATGTCTGCCCACGCGCTCAGTCGCCGGTCCGTCCGGGTCTCCGGGCGACTGGTCGTGGGGTCCGCCGTTATTCAATGGCCGTTCGCGCGCCGTCGCGCGCCGTCCGCGTACTCCTGGTGCCCTTGGGTGGGCGGGCCGCGCCGAGAACGTACGACTTGACCAGGTGATTCCACTCGCAGGTCCGGCATACCTCCACCACGTGGACGGCGAACTCCTCGAAGCGGGTGGCCAGCAGGACCAACTCTTCGGCCGTGCGCGCCGAGCCCGACACCGGGCCCAGGTGTTCGCCGAACACCCATGACACCAGCGTCAGCTGCTCCTTGCGGCAGATCGGGCACATGACCTGACTCGGTTTCCCGTGAAACTTGGCGGCGCGCAGCAGATAAGGGTTCGCGTCACACACCTCGGACACACCCGTGCGGCCCGAATACACCTCGGCCAGCAGTGCCCGTCGCCGGAGGGCGTAGTCCACCACTTGTCGCTGCAGTCGCACGTCCCCCAGCGTACGTCGCCATCGGCGAGCACCGATACGCAACCAAACCGTGGCGCCCGCACCGGTAACCCGGAGGGCGCCGCTTTCTCCGCCTGAACCGGGACCGGACTCTACGATCATCCCCGTGGCGAAATGGCTCGGGACATCGCTCGGCGAGCGGCCGACACCGAACACCCGCGCGACGGACACCAACCGGCAAGACGCCTGCAAGATCCTCGACGACGCGTTGAACGACGGCCAGCTCTCGATGGAAGAACACCGGGTACGGGTCAGCGCGGCCACCAATGCGGTCACCCTCGGTGACCTGCAGGCACTGGTGACCGACCTGCAGACCGACAGCTCCGCGCTGCCGACACCGGCCGTCAAGGGCCCCCGGGTGCCACCGAAGCTGGGCGGGTGGGGCTCGCTCGCCGTCGCCTTCGCCGTGTCGGTGCTGCTGGGGGTCGGCATCGGATGGGGCCTGTACGGCAACACCCGGTCGCCACTGGACTTCACCAGCGACCCCGGGGCCAAGCCCGACGGAGTGGGCCCCGTCGTGCTGACCCCGCCCACCCAACTGCATTCGGTGGGCGGGCTCACCGGGCTCCTGGAGCAAACCCGCAAGCGATTCGGCGACGCCATGGGATATCGGCTGGTGATCTACCCGACGTACGCCGTGCTCGACCGGCAGGATCCCTCCGATGATCGCCGCGTGCTGGCCTATACCTACCGCGGCGGCTGGGGCGACCCGACCAGCTCGGCCAAGAGCTCCGTCGACGGTCCGGTGCCGGTGGACCTGAGCAAGTTCGACGTGACGGCGACGGTGGGCATCATGCGTGGCGCCCCGCAGACCCTGCACATGAAGCCGGAAGACGTCAAAAGCGAGTACCTCAACATCGAACCGGCGACGGACCCGACCACCCCGGGTGCCCTGTCCCTGTCGCTGTATGTCTCGAGCGACTACGGTAGTGGCTACATCGTCTTCGCAGGTGACGGCACCGTCAAGCAACTGAACTTGCCGTCCTGACCGCCCGGTGAGCCCGCCGGCTCCCACCGCGATTCGCTCCCGCGCGCCTTGACTAACAGCTGACGAACATCCGGTGGTGTTGTGGCGAATATATCGAAGCGATACGATTACGCGAGGCGTCGAACCGTCGTAACCAACCATGCAAAGGGGGTGATTCGATGCTGGAGCTCGCCATCCTGGGCCTTCTGATCGAATCGCCGATGCACGGCTACGAGTTGCGCAAACGGCTGACCGGCCTCCTCGGTGCGTTCCGCGCGTTCTCGTACGGTTCGCTGTACCCGGCCCTCCGGCGGATGCAGGCCGAAGGGTTGATCGCTGAGGATGCCGCCCCGGCCGGAACCCCGGTTCGGCGTGCCCGGCGCGTCTACCAGCTAACCGACGAGGGCCGTCGGCGCTTCGGTGAGCTGGTGGCGGACACGGGTCCGCACAACTACACCGACGACGGCTTCGGGGTGCACCTGGCGTTCTTCAACCGGACTCCGGCGGAAGCGCGCATGCGAATCCTGGAAGGCCGCCGCCGTCAGGTTGAGGAGCGGCGGGAGGGCCTGCGCGAAGCAGTGGCGCGGGCCAGTAACTCGTTCGACCGTTACACCCGTCAGCTTCACCAACTGGGGCTCGAGTCCAGTGAGCGCGAAGTGAAGTGGCTCAACGAGCTCATTGCCGCGGAGCGGGCGATGCCCGGCCTCTCCGAGCAGACATAAATACCCCTGCACGAAATTCATCAGCTGCGACCACAAGGTTATGGAAGTTAGGAGAACGCCCTATGAGTGAGCACCAGCCGCCGACGGCGGAAGAGGCGCAGTCGGAGGTACGAGTCGCCATTGTCGGCGTCGGTAACTGCGCGTCTTCGCTGGTACAGGGCGTGCAGTACTACCTCGATGCCGACGAGAACAGCACTGTGCCAGGCCTGATGCACGTGAAGTTCGGCCGGTACCACGTGCGCGACGTGAAGTTCGTTGCCGCGTTCGACGTGGATGCCAAGAAGGTGGGCTTCGACCTGTCCGAGGCCATCTTCGCGTCGGAGAACAACACGATCAAGATCGCCGACGTGCCGCCCACCAACGTGGTGGTGCAGCGCGGCCCGACGCTGGACGGCATCGGCAAGTACTACGCCGACACCATCGAGCTGTCGGACGTCGAGCCGGTGGACGTGGTGCAGGCGCTGAAAGAGGCCAAGGTCGACGTGCTGGTGTCCTACCTGCCCGTGGGCTCGGAAGAGGCCGACAAGTTCTACGCCCAGTGCGCCATCGACGCCGGCGTGGCGTTCGTCAACGCGCTGCCGGTGTTCATCGCCTCGGACCCGGTGTGGGCCAAGAAGTTCGCCGACGCGGGTGTGCCCATCGTGGGCGACGACATCAAGAGTCAGGTCGGCGCCACCATCACCCACCGCGTGATGGCCAAGCTGTTCGAGGACCGCGGCGTGCAACTCGACCGCACCATGCAGCTCAACGTGGGCGGCAACATGGACTTCCTCAACATGCTCGAGCGTGAGCGGCTGGAGTCCAAGAAGATCTCGAAGACGCAGGCCGTCACCTCCAACCTGCAGCGCGAGTTCAAGACCAAGGACGTGCACATCGGTCCGTCCGACCACGTCGGTTGGCTCGACGACCGCAAGTGGGCCTACGTGCGGCTCGAGGGCCGGGCGTTCGGCGACGTGCCGCTGAACCTGGAGTACAAGCTCGAGGTGTGGGACTCGCCGAACTCGGCGGGCGTCATCATCGACGCGGTGCGCGCGGCCAAGATCGCCAAGGACCGCGGTATCGGCGGCCCGGTGATCCCGGCGTCGGCGTACCTGATGAAGAGCCCGCCGCAGCAGCTGCCCGACGACATCGCGCGCACGCAGCTCGAAGAGTTCATCATCGCGGGCTGAGCCCTTTCGGCCACCAGAGCCGCGAGCGTAACGTCACGGCGAATTCCAGCGGTGAAAATCGCCGTGACGTTACGCTCGCGGCCGTTGGGGCGTCCTCGGCGCTAGTGTCTGTAGACCGTGACCGAAATCTCCGAAGACGAACTGGATGGGTTGTCGGAGTTCGCGCTGCTTTCCGAGAACGCCGAGCAAGCCGGCATCACCGGTCCGCTGCCCGACGTGCAGCGTGTCGAGGCGGGCACCGGCGACGGGAAGATCAGCGCTCTGCGCTGGGGCGGCGCTCCCCCGCGGATCGTCTTCCTGCACGGCGGCGGCCAGAACGCGCACACCTGGGACACCGTGATCGTCGGCCTGCGCCAGCCCGCACTGGCCGTCGACCTTCCCGGGCACGGCCATTCGGCATGGCGAGAGGACGGCGACTACTCGCCGCAGATCAACGCCGACGCCCTGTTGCCGGCGCTGCGAGAGCACGCCCCGAGCGCCGACCTGGTCGTGGGCATGTCGCTGGGCGGTCTGACGGCGATACGGCTGGCCGCCGTGGCGCCCGAACTCGTCAACGAACTCGTCCTGATCGACGTCACCCCGTCCGCGCTGCAGCGCCACTCGGAGATGACCAAGGAACAGCAGGGCACCGTGGCGTTGATGCACGGCGAGCGCGAATTCGAAAGCTTCCAGACCATGCTGGACCTGACCGTCGCCGCGGCGCCGCACCGTGAGGTGAAGGCCCTGCGCCGCGGCGTGTTTCACAACTCGCGCCGGCTGGACAACGGCAAGTGGACGTGGCGCTACGACGCCATCCGCAAGTTCCCGGATTTCGACGTCCTCTGGGATGACGTGGACAGGCTGTCGGCACCGATCACTCTCATCCGCGGCGGCAGGTCCGGATTCGTCAGTGACGACGATGCCGCCGAATTAAGCCGTCGCACAAAGCATTTCCGCACGGCGCACGTCGTCGAGAACGCGGGCCACTCGGTGCAAAGCGACCAACCGCTCGCCCTGATCGACCTGCTGCACGGGGTGCTCGCCGGGCGCTGACCCTACGGTGGGTGTATGACATCTGATCTGCCCATCCGCATCGGCGTGCAACTGCAGCCGCAGCACGCGCCGCAGTACGGACAAATTCGTGACGCGGTGCGTCGCTGCGAAGACATCGGCGTCGACATCGCCTTCAACTGGGACCACTTCTTCCCCCTCTACGGCGATCCCGACGGCGCGCATTTCGAATGCTGGACGATGCTCGGCGCATGGGCCGAACAGACTTCACGCATCCACATCGGCGCACTCGTCACGTGCAACTCCTACCGAAATCCCGAACTGCTGGCCGACATGGCTCGCACAGTCGACCACATCGGTGGTGGCCGGCTGGTACTGGGCATCGGCTCGGGATGGAAGCAGAAGGACTACGACGAGTACGGCTACGAATTCGGCACGGCGGGCAGCCGCCTCGACGATCTCGCCGGCGCGCTGCCCCGCATCAAGACGCGGCTCGCCAAGCTCAACCCGCCGCCGACCCGCGACATCCCGGTCCTGATCGGTGGCGGGGGTGAGCGAAAGACGCTCCGTCTGGTAGCCGAATACGCCGACGTGTGGCACAGCTTCACGTCCGCCGACGAGTTCCCGGCGAAGTCGCAGGTCCTGGCCCGGCACTGCGCCGACGTCGGCCGCGACCCGGCGAGCATCGAACGCTCGGCCGCCTTGCAGGACGGCGGCAAACTTCTCGACAACGCCGAAACGCTCGTCGGCCTCGGTGTCACGCTGCTGACCGTGGCATGTGATGGCCCGGATTACGACCTCACCGCCGCTGAAGCGCTGTGCCGATGGCGCGACAATCGTTAGACCGGTCGCAACCATTTATCGGTCAAACACCAGAAAATACGAGCCCGCTCGTGAGAAACTTCTCGCGCTAGCTGGCCGAAACCGGGTTTGAAAGAGACTCAACAACGAATGCCGAAGAAATACGGGGTCAAAGAAAAGGACCTGGTTGTTTCGCACATCCTGCACCTCTTGCTGACGGGAAAGTTGCGCACCGGCGACCGCGTCGATCGGAATGAAATCGCCCTGGGGCTCGGGGTGAGCCGCGTTCCCATTCAAGAGGCACTGGTTCAGCTCGAACACGACGGCATTGTCTCCACCCGCTATCACCGGGGAGCGTTCGTCGAACGGTTCGACGAGGCCACCGTCCTCGAACATCACGAACTCGACGGCCTGCTCAACGGCATCGCGTCCGCGCGCGCGGCCACCAGCCCGACCCCGCGCATCCTCGGGCAACTCGACGCCTTTATGCGGTCCCTGCGCAACGCCACGGATTCGCGGGCCTTCTGCGACATCGCCGCGGAATACCGGCGCACCATCAACGACGAATACGCCGGACCGCGGCTGCATGCCACGATCCGCGCTTCGCAGAACCTCATCCCCCGGGTGTTCTGGCTGACCTACCAAGGCGGCCGCGACGAGCTGCTGCCGTTCTACGAAGACGAGACCTCCGCCATCAACCGGCGCGATCCCGAGGCCGCGCGGGCCGCCTGCGTGAGTCGCTCCTACCTGGCGGCCCAGACCATGCTGGCCGAACTTTCCCGGCGCAGGGTGTTCACGCCGTCCGACGACCTCACGCCCGTCGTGCCCGGACAGCTCGAGGTGCTCGGCGACGCCGAATCCGCGGGCGTCGAGCCGTCGCTGGCTCTCTAGAGCGGACGCTCACCCGACGAAGCCGGCCGCCGGTCGATACGGTGACAGGGATGAATGCGCGCGCGGACCGGCGCACCCAGCGCCGCGGAAGGCTGTTCGGACTCACCGTGACCATCGTGCTGGTCTGCGGGATGGCGTCAGGCGGACTGGCGGCGCCCGCCGCCGCCGACTGGAACCAATGCGCGCCTTCCGGTTTGGACAGCGCCATGGCCTTACCCAAAGATCTCACCGCGGCGCCGCCGACTCCCGAGGAGGACCGCGAAACGACGAATTCGGTCGAACCATTGAGCGCGGTCGACATCGGCGCGCTGGGCCTCGGTACGCCGGGCGTGCTGACGGTGGGAACGCTGTCGGATGCCCCGCCCAACATTTGCATCAATCCCACCGGTGAATTCAGCGGCTTCGACAACCTGCTGCTGCGCGCCATCGCCGACAAGCTGCATCTACAGCTCCGCTTCGTCAGCACCGACTTTTCCGCGTTGCTCGCTCAGGTGGCCTCCCGACGCTTCGACGTGGGGTCGGCGTCGGTGAAGGCCACCACACAGCGTCGACGCACCGTCGCGTTCACCAACGGTTACGACTTCGGCTTCTACTCCCTCGTGGTGCCGCCCGGCTCTCCGATCCACAAGTTCAGCGAGCTGGCGGCCGGCCAGCGCATCGGTGTCGTCCAGGGCACCGTCGAGGAGTCCTACGTCGTCGACACCCTGCACCTGCAACCGGTGAAGTACCCCGGCTTCGCCACCCTGTACGCCAGCCTCAAGACCCGGCAGATCGATGCATGGGTGGCGCCCGGAACCCTCGCCGCGACCGTCATCCGGCCGGGCGATCCCGCGGTGACGGTCGCGAACACTTTCAGCGCAGGCAATTTCGTGGCCTACGCGGTCGCCAGGGAGAACAGGCCGCTGATCGACGCGCTCAATTCCGGGCTGGACTCTGTGATCGCCGACGGCACCTGGGCCAAGCTGTACTGCGAATGGGTACCGCGCAGCCTGCCGCCGGGCTGGAAACCCGGGTCGAAAGCCGCCCCGGTGCCACACCTGCCGGACTTCGCCGCGATCGCGGCGAGCCGGCATCGCACGGTCGCGGATCCGGCCGCGCCCAAGTCGACGCTCGCCCAGTTGCGTGACTCGTTCTTCGACTGGGACATGTACCGACGGGCCATCCCCGTGCTGCTCACGACGGGGCTGCCGAACACGCTGATCCTGACCAACAGCGCGATCGTGATCGGCCTGGCGCTCGGAATGGTGCTGGCCATGGCGGGCATCTCGCAGCGGCGCTGGCTGCGCTGGCCGGCCCGCGTATACACCGATATTTTCCGGGGCCTTCCCGAAGTCGTGATCATCCTGCTCATCGGAATGGGCATCGGGCCACTGGTCGGCGATCTCACCAACAAGAATCCCTACCCGTTGGGAATTGCAGCGTTGGGATTGATGGCCGCGGCCTACATCGGCGAAATCCTGCGCTCCGGAATACAAAGTGTGGACCCGGGCCAGTTGGAGGCCGCCCGAGCGCTGGGATTCAGCTATACGACCGCGATGCGGCTGGTGGTAGTGCCGCAGGGGATACGCCGGGTGCTGCCGGCTTTGGTCAACCAGTTCATCGGGTTGTTGAAGGCCTCCGCTTTGGTGTACTTCCTTGGCCTGATTGCCGATCAGCGGGAGCTTTTCCAGGTGGGCCGGGATCTGAACGCACAGACCGGCAGCCTGTCGCCGCTGGTCGCTGCCGGCCTCTTCTACCTGATATTGACCATTCCGTTAACGCATCTGGTCAATTACATCGACGCTCGCCTGCGCCGCGGCCGGCGTGCCCCCGACGCCGACGACAATGCAGAGATGCTGGCAACCACGTTCGGACAGGAGATCACGTGAGCGTCGTGGTCACGGAACGTCGGTCAGTATCGTTGGCCGCCAGGGACATTCACCAAACCCTGGGCGGGAACAAGGTGCTGCGCGGGGTCGATTTCGAGGCTGCCGCCGGCAGCACCGTCGCGGTGATCGGGCCTTCCGGCTCCGGCAAGTCAACGCTGTTGCGCACCTTGAACCGGCTGCACGAACCCGATAGCGGCGACATCCTGTTGGACGGCCGATCGGTGCTCCGCGACGACCCCAACGAGCTCCGGCAGCGCATCGGCATGGTGTTCCAGCATTTCAATCTCTTTCCGCATCTGAGCGTGCTGAAGAACGTGGCGATGGCGCCGCGTAAGTTGCGGCGCCTGGACGCCGACGAGGCGCGCGAGCTGGCGCTGGCCCAGTTGGACCGAGTTGGCCTGAAGCACAAGGCCGATGCCCGGCCGGGCATGCTCTCCGGCGGCCAACAACAACGAGTCGCCATCGCCCGCGCGCTGGCGATGGCTCCGCAAGTGATGTTCTTCGACGAGGCGACGTCGGCGCTGGATCCCGAAATGGTGAAAGGGATTCTGCAACTCATCGCCGACCTCGGCGCCGACGGTATGACGATGATCGTGGTCACCCACGAAATGGGTTTTGCCCGCTCGGCATCCGACACCGTCGTCTTCATGGACCGCGGCAAGGTCGTGGAATCCGGGGCGCCGGAGCAGATTTTCGAAGCCGCGCAGACCGAACGCCTACAGCGATTCTTGTCGCAGGTACTTTGACCGCCCCCATTGCACTTATTAGTCGGCATAGCGACCTTGTACGTGCCTGATATAGCGTTAGACTCCCCGGTTATGGCGGACAGCGAACCCAACTCGGCCGACGTGACCGAGCTTGCCGAAGGTTTGCACCGCGCGCTGTCCAAATTGTTTTCAATTCTGCGTCGGGGCGACCCGAGCGGCGCGGCCGCGGGCGAACTGACGTTGGCGCAATTGTCGATCCTGGTGACCTTGCTGGATCAGGGGCCGATCCGGATGACCGACCTGGCGGCCCACGAACGGGTGCGGACCCCGACCACCACCGTGGCGATCCGCCGGCTGGAGAAGCTGGGGCTGGTGAAACGCTCCCGCGACCCGTCCGACCTGCGGGCGGTGCTGGTCGACATCACGCCGCGGGGACGCGCGGTCCATGGCGAGTCCCTGGCTAACCGGCGCGCTTCCCTGGCCGCCATGCTCAGTCAGCTCCCCGCGTCCGACCTCTGCACCCTGATGCAGGCATTGGCGCCGCTGGAGCGGCTGGCCTGCGGCGAACCGGCGCCCGGCCCCGCGGGCGAGCCGCCGGCCTGTAAAGAGGCGTGAAAGTACCTGCCATTCAGGCATTTTGGCTGCGCACGTAGACTCCCCTACATGCCCACTGCACTCATCACTGGAGCCGGCGGCGGCATCGGCTCCGCGATCGCCACGACACTGGCCCCCACCCACACCCTGCTGCTGGCCGGCCGCCCCTCTGACCGGCTCGACGCCGTCGCGGAGCGACTCAGCTCGACGACGTTTCCATTGGACCTGACCGACTCCGGCGATATCGAGGCCGCCTGTGAGGTCGTGGACGAACTCGACGTGCTGGTGCACAACGCCGGGCTGTCCATCCCCGGTCATGTCGCCGAGTCGGACGTCGAGCAGTGGCGCGCCACCTTCGCCGTCAATGTACTTGGGCCGGTGGAACTTACACTGGCACTGCTGCCCGCGCTGCGGCGTGCCCGTGGTCAGGTGGTCTTCATCAACTCCGGCGCCGGGCGCAACGTGTCGCCCGGTATGGCGTCCTACTCGGCCAGCAAGTTCGCGTTGCGCGCGTTCGCCGACTCGCTGCGGGCCGACGAGCCGGACTTGCGGGTGACGACGGTCTACCCCGGCCGCACGGACAGCGAGATGCAGCGCGAGCTCGTCGCGTTCGAGGGCGGCACGTATGAACCCGCCAAGTTCCTCAAGCCGGAGACGGTCGCGGCCACCGTCGCCAACGTGGTGGCCACGCCACGGGACGGCCATGTTCACGAGGTGGTGCTGCGGCCGACGGGCCGCTGATTGGGCGCCGGTCAGACGACCAGGTTGACCAGCCGGCCGGGGACCACGATCACCTTGCGCGGGCTGGCACCCGCCAGGAACGCGCGGACCTTCTCGTCCGACAACGCCGCGGCCTTCAGCGTGTCCTGGTCGGCGTCAGCGGCCACCACCACTCGCCCGCGCACCTTCCCGTTGACCTGCACGGGATATTCGACGCTGTCGTCGACCAGATAGGCCGGATCGGCCTGCGGGAACGGGCCATGCGCCAGCGAGGTGGTGTGGCCCAGCCGCAGCCACAGCTCCTCGGCCAGGTGCGGGGCCAGCGGCGCCAACATCAGCACCAGCGGCTCCACCGCGGCCCGCGGCACCGCATCGCGGTGTTCCTTGGTCAGGTGGTTGGTGTATTCGATCAGCTTGGCGGCCGCGGTGTTATTGCGCAGCGCGGCATAGTCTTCCGAAACTCCCGCGATGGTGCGGTGCAGCGCTCGCAGGGTGCCGCTGTCGAGCTCTTGCGGTCCGTCCGTGTCGAGCACCCGCGTCGTGCCGGTCTGCTCGTCGACCACTAGGCGCCAGACCCGCTGCAGAAAGCGGTGCGCCCCGACGACGTCCTTGGTGGCCCACGGGCGAGAGGCCTCCAGCGGGCCCATCGACATCTCGTAGACCCGCAGCGTGTCCGCGCCGTACTCGTCGCAGATCTCATCCGGTGAGATCGAATTCTTGAGGCTCTTCCCGATTTTCCCGAATTCCTGGAAGACCTCGATCTCGCCGTCCGGCCCCCCGTAGAAGAAGCGGCCGGCGCGCTCGACCACCTCTTCGGCGGGAACGTATGAACCGCGCGAATCGGTGTAGGCGAAGGCTTGAATGTAACCCTGGTTGACCAGGCGGCGGTACGGCTCCCGGGAACTGACGTGGCCCAGGTCGTACAACACCTTGTGCCAGAACCTCGCGTACAGCAGGTGCAGCACCGCGTGCTCGGCACCCCCGACGTAGAGGTCGACACCGCCGGGGTCCTGCGGGCCGTGCTCGGCGGGCCGTGGGCCCATCCAGTAAGCCTCATTCTCCTTGGCGCACAACCGCTCCGAGTTGTGCGGATCGGTGTAGCGCAGTTCGTACCAGGAGCTGCCGGCCCACTGCGGCATCACGTTGGTGTCGCGGGTGTAGGGCCGCAGGCCGTCGCCCAGGTCGAGTTCGACGTGCACCCAGTCGGTCGCCTTGGCCAGCGGTGGCGACGGTTCGCTGTCGGCGTCGTCGGGGTCGAACAGCACCGGGGAATAGTCGGGCACATCGGGGAGCTCGACCGGCAGCGCGGCCTCGCCGAGCGCGTGGGCGCGCCCGTCGCTGTCGTAGACGATCGGAAACGGTTCGCCCCAGTAGCGTTGCCGGGCGAAAAGCCAGTCCCGCAGCTTGAATTCGATCCTGGCCCAACCGCGGCCGTCCGCTTCCAGGCGGGCGGTGATCGCCTCCTTCGCCGACGCGACGTCCATCCCGTCGAGGTAACCGGAATTGACCAGCACGCCGTCCCCCGCGTACGCGGCCTCCGAGATATCGCCTCCGGCAATGACTTCCACGATCGGCAGGCCGAATTCGTTGGCGAAGTCCCAGTCGCGCTGGTCGTGGCCGGGAACCGCCATGATCGCGCCGGTGCCGTAGCCGGCCAGCACGTAGTCGGCGATGAAGATCGGCACCGGTTTCCCGTTGGCGGGGTTGGTCGCGTAACTGCCGAGAAAGACCCCGGTCTTGTCCCTGCTCTCCTGGCGCTCGAGGTCGGACTTCGCCGCGATCGCCCGTCGGTAGGCGGCGACCGCCTCCCCCGGCGTCGCGGCGCCGTACGTCCACCGCGGGTCGGTGCCCTCCGGCCAGGCGACAGCGATCAGCCCGTCGACCAGGTCGTGCTCGGGAGCCAGCACCAGGTAGGTGGCACCGAACATGGTGTCGGGCCGGGTGGTGAACACCTCGATGTCGACCGTCTCGCCGCCGGTGCCGTGCGCCGAGAACAGCGCCCGGGTGCCGGTGGAGCGGCCGATCCAATTGCGTTGCATGGTCTTGACGGGTTCCGGCCAGTCCAGCACGTCCAGGTCGTCGAGCAGCCGGTCGGCGTAGGCGGTGATGCGCATCATCCACTGCCGCAACCGCTTCCGGAAGACTGGGAAGTTGCCGCGATCGCTGCGGCCGTCTGCGGTGACCTCCTCGTTGGCCAGCACCGTGCCGAGCCCGGGGCACCAATTCACCATCGAGTCGGCGCGGTAGACCAGGCGGTAGCCGTCGATCACGTCGGCCCGCTCCCCCACCGACAGCATGGCCCAGTCCCGTCCGTCCTCGAGGTTCCTTGTGCCGGAGTCGAATTCGGCGATCAGCTCGGTGATCGGGCGGGCCTTGCCGGCCGCGGTGTCGAACCAGGCGTTGTAGATCTGCAGGAAGATCCATTGCGTCCACTTGTAGAACTCGACGTCGGTGGTCGAAAAGCTGCGCCGGCTGTCGTGACCGAGGCCCAGCCGGCCCAGCTGACGCCGGAAGTTCACCACGTTCGCCTCGGTCCGGGTGCGCGGATGGGTGCCGGTCTGCACGGCGTACTGCTCGGCTGGCAGCCCGAAGGCGTCGAAACCCAACGCGTGCAGGACGTTATGTCCCGTCATCCGGTAGTAGCGGGCGTAGACGTCGGTGGCGATGTAGCCCAAGGGGTGGCCGACGTGCAGTCCCTCCCCCGAGGGATAGGGGAACATGTCCTGCACGAACAACTTGTCAGCGGGGACCGGGGTGCCGTCCGTCGGGGCCAGCGAACCGACCGGGTTGGGCACGTTGAACGTGCCGAGCCTGGCCCAGTTCTCCTGCCAGGTGCTCTCGATCCGCCCCGCCAGCGCCGCGGTGTAGCGATACGTCGGTGCATCGGAGTCCGTCTGAACGGCACCGGAGTTGCCCGCGGCGGCGGTGGTCGGGGAGTCGGTCACCTGAACAGGGTATAAGGATGGCCGCGGCCCGACCGCCCGGCCACAGGATGGTCTCGGTTCCGTTGCGCACGGATCAGAGGTTCATCCCAGGTCTGTCTCGGGCCTATTCACCGCCTTTGACCTGTAGTTACAGTCGGCCTCTAACTGCTGGCAGTGCGCCATTGGAAGGACCGACGCAGATGATCGAGACCCTCCCCGCCCACCGTGTGCTTCTCGGGGGTATGGTCGCCGGCCTGATCGGCCTGGCGGTTCTCACCAGCGCCCAGGCATCCGCAGATCCCCTGATTCCCGCCCCGGCACCCGTTCCCGCGATCCCGGCGCCGGCGCCGGCGCCGCAGAACGTCACCGCCGTGCCCGCGCAGGCGCCGACCAACCGATTGCTCGCCGCACCGCCGGCGTCGAACCCCGTCGCGTCGCCTGCGGCCCCGGGCGCTTCCGCGCCTTCCGCGGTCACACCCGCCGCGCCGGTCGCCCCCGCGGTCACTCCCGCCACCTCCGGGACCATCCGCGAATACTTGGAGTCCAAAGGGGTCAAGCTCGAGGCGCAGAAGCCGCAGGGACTCAAGGCGCTCGACATCACCTTGCCGGTGCCGGCCCGCTGGACTCAGGTGCCCGACCCCAACGTGCCCGACGCCTTCGCGGTGATCGCCGACCGGCAGGGCAGCAGCATTTATAGCTCGAATGCGCAGGTGGTGGTGTACAGGCTGGTCGGCAACTTCGATCCCAGAGAGGCCATCTCGCACGGCTACGTCGACAGCCAGAAGCTCCTCGCCTGGCAGCCCACGAACGCCTCGATGGCCGATTTCGGCGGCTTCCCATCGTCGATCGTCGAAGGTACCTACCGTGACGGCGACATGACGCTGAACACCTCGCGGCGCCACGTCATCGCCACCTCGGGGCCGGACAAGTACCTGGTGTCGCTCGCCGTGACCACCGATCGCGCGGTGGCCGTCGCCGACGCACCGGCCACGGACGCCATCGTCAACGGCTTCCGCGTGACCGTTCCCGGGGCCCCCGTCCCCGCGCCGGCCCAGACGCCGGCCGCCTCGCCGGTCGGGCTTCCCGGGCAGACGGCGGTCACCGCCCCCGTCGGGCAGGCACCCGCCGCCACTCCGGTCGGGCAGGCACCCGCCGCCACTCCGGTCGGGCAGGCACCCGTCGCCGCTCCGGTCGGGCAGGCACCCGTCGCCGCTCCGGTCGGGCAGGCGCCGGCGGTGGCTCCGCTGACGCAGACCTCGGCCACCGCCCCGGTGCGCCTCCCGGTGCAGGCGCCCGCCCCGAGCCGGCAGCCGGCGCCGAACCTGCTGGCCCTGGTTCCGGGCCTGCCCCCGCTGCCCAACTTCTCATTCCTGCAGCACTAGCCCCCGCCCCGACGCCGCCGGAGCCCACTGAGCGGGCCGACGGCCGGGCTCGTATTGTGAGCCCATGCTGATTGCGGGCGTGCTGTGCATGTGTGCGGCGGTGGCCGCCGCCGGATTCGGAACGTGGTCGCTGGCGCACCCCCAGAATGTCGACCCCACCGCGCTGGCGCTGCGGTCCATGGCACCGGCGCAGCTGGCCGCGGCGATCATGCTGGCCGCCGGCGGGGTGGTGGCGCTGGCCGCATCCCCGCACACCGCGCTGGTGGTGCTGATCGTCTGCGTCACCGGAGCCGTCGGGACGGTCGCCGCCGGATCCTGGCAGAGCGCGCGCTTCGCGCTGCGGCAAGAGGCGGCCGCACCCGCGTGCGCGGGGACCTGCACCGGCTGCACGCAGTCCTGCCACTGACATCCGCCGGAACCCCGGACGCCCGGGGGAGTGGAGCTAGTTGCGGCTGAGGTCGATCGGATGGGTGGCCAGCAGCGACAGCGGCAGCGGCTGGCGACGAAGCACCTGCCCCCACAGGTCTGATCGAGCCCCCGTCAAAACGTCAGATGGCAACGCGGACAGGACGATCCAGTCGTCGCGTTCGATTTCGCCTTCCAGCTGGCCGATGGTCCAGCCGGAGTAGCCCGCGAAGATCCGCACCCCCTCGACCAGCGGCGCGATCGTGTCGGGCTCGGCGTCCAGATCGACCATCACCACCCGCCCGGCCACGTGCCGCAGGCCCGCAACACCCGCCGGATCGGCGCCGACTCGCAACGTCGCCAGGCACAGGGCCGCGTCACGCTTCACCGGGCCGCCGATGAACATCGTCTTCGGCTTGGCCGCCAATTTGGTCCACTGCGGCAGCACGTTGTAGACCGCGGTCTCGCTGGCGCGGTTCAGCACCACCCCCAACGTCCCGCCGTCGTTGTGTTCGACGATGTAGATCACGCTGCGCCGGAACGTCGGTTCGAAGAGATCGGTGTTGGCCAGCAGCAAGGTACCCGCGCGCACTCGCTGCGCGG
The DNA here is from genome assembly GCF_001668695.1 of Mycobacterium sp. E2497. Taxonomy (NCBI): domain Bacteria; kingdom Bacillati; phylum Actinomycetota; class Actinomycetes; order Mycobacteriales; family Mycobacteriaceae; genus Mycobacterium; species Mycobacterium sp. E2497. The sequence continues at coordinate 19,093 of NZ_LZKD01000113.1, read as the reverse complement.
CCGGCGCGACATAGTCCTCTGGATCCTCGGGCGGCGGCACCCCACCATCATCGCATCCGGTGCTTGCCGCCCGGGCGAATCAAGCCCGGGGCGTGAAGATTTGTACTGTTGGTAAAGCGGCTCGGATCGCGGCGAGCTTGCTAGCCCCCCTCGTGGAAGTCGGTTTTGTGATCCAATCCCGGATGCACTCAAGCGCACCCGCCGAAATATGGCGGTCGGTGCGTGGTTTGCCAGACTTCTGGCGGCTGCTGCAGGTGCGCATGGCGAGTCAATTCGGTGACGGTCTGTTTCAGGCGGGGCTCGCGGGAGCGTTGCTGTTCAATCCGGACCGGGCCGCCGATCCGATGGCGATCGCGCGGGCATTCACCGTGTTGTTCCTGCCTTACTCGCTGTTGGGACCGTTCGCGGGAGCGCTGATGGACCGCTGGGACCGGCGGCTGGTGCTCGTAGGTGCCAACGCCGGCCGTCTCATCCTGATCGCCGCCATCGGGACCATCCTGGCCGTCCGGGCAGGCGACCTGCCGCTGTTATTGGGCGCGCTGTTCGCCAACGGCCTGGCGCGGTTCGTCGCGTCCGGGCTGTCGGCGTCGCTGCCGCATGTCGTGCCGCGCGAACAGGTGGTGACCATGAACGCCGCAGCGAACGCGGCCGGGGCCGTCGCCGCCTTCATCGGCGCCAACTTCATGCTCGTTCCCCGGTTCGTGTTCGGCGCCGGCGACAAGGGCGCCTCGGCGATCATCTTCCTCACCGCGATTCCGGTGTTGATCGCCTTACTGCTGTCGTGGCGGTTCGGCTCCCGCGTGTTGGGCCCGGACGACACCAAGCGGGCGATCCATGGGCCGGTTGTCTACGCCGTGGTCACCGGTTGGCTGCACGGCGCGCGCACGGTCGCCCAACGGCCGACGGTCTCCGCCACCTTGTCCGGCCTGGCCGCCCATCGCATGGTGATCGGCATCAATTCCTTGCTGGTGCTGTTGCTCGTCCACCACATGACCGATCCCCAAGCCGGGGGATTGGGTACCGCGCTGCTGTTCTTCGGCGCCGCCGGCCTGGGCGCGTTCCTGGCCAACGTGCTGACTCCGCCCGCGGTCCGTCGCTGGGGGCGCTACAGGACGGTGAACGGCGCGTTGGCGATGTCGGCGATCGTCGAGGTCACCGGCGCGGAGCTAGTGCTGCCGATCATGGTGGCGTGCGGCTTCTTCCTCGGTGTGACCGGACAGATGGTCAAGCTGTGCGCCGACTCGGCGATGCAGATGGACGTCGATGACGCCCTTCGCGGGCACGTGTTCGCCGTCCAGGACGCGCTGTTCTGGGTCTCGTTCATCGTCTCGATCACGGTGGCCGCGGCGTTGATTCCCGCCGACGGGCATGCACCGGCATTCGCATTGTTCGGCTCGGGTCTGTATCTGGCCGGTCTCGCCATGCACAGCTTCCTGGGCCGGCGCGGCGAGCAGGCGAATAATCGCTACCCGGCGGGGGCGATGGACGAGCGGAGGCAATGATGGCGGGTCCCGAACTGATCGTGGCCGATCTACGTGCGGAAAGCGATGAGCTTGACGCCCTGGTGGCGGAGCTGCCGGCCGAACGCTGGGCCGATCCGACGCCCGCGCCGGGCTGGACCATCGCGCATCAGATCGGCCACCTGTTGTGGACCGACCGGGTCGCGCTGACCTCGGTCACCGACGAGGCGGGGTTCGCCGAACAGCTCGAGGCCGCCGCCGCCGACCCAACGGGCTTCGTCGACGCGGGCGCGGCGGAGTTGGCGACTCTGGCGCCGGCCGAATTGCTCGCCGATTGGCGGGCCACCCGTGGCCGGCTGCACGACGAGCTGCTGAACGTTCCCGCTGGGCGCAAGCTTCCCTGGTTCGGGCCGCCGATGAGTGCGGCGTCGATGGCTACCGCGCGGTTGATGGAGACCTGGGCTCACGGGCTGGACGTGGCCGACGCGCTGGGCGTCAAGCGGGTGGCCACCGACCGGCTGCGGTCGATCGCCCACCTGGGGGTGCGCACCCGCGACTACGCGTTTTTCGTCAACAATCTGCCTGCTCCGGCCGAGGCGTTTCTGGTCGAGCTGCACGGACCCGGGGGCGACACCTGGAGCTGGGGACCTCCCGACGCGGTGCAGCGGGTCACCGGTTCGGCCGAAGACTTCTGCTTCCTGGTCACGCAGCGCCGCCCACTCAGCGCTCTGGACATCACGGCGCACGGGGCCGACGCCCAGCGCTGGCTGGAGATTGCGCAAGCCTTCGCGGGACCGCCCGGCGACGGTCGATGAGCGCGCGTGCGCGCGAAGAGAGCCGGCGCCCATCCGACCCGGCGACGGTCGATGAGCGCGCGTGCGCGCGTTAGTGGAGCGGGCCGCCGTAACTTGCCCGGTTCTCGGCCTCGGCCTCTTCACGCAGCGCCGAAATCGCCAGATTGAGCCTGTCGGCGAGCTCGCCGTGGGCATATCCGGTCATCACGCTCGGGTGCAGGTTCAGCTTGAGTAACCGTCCGTCGGAATTCGCCACGGCATAGATGTCACCGAGGTCGACGCTGTAGGTGACGGCCTCGGCCTGGGCCACGAGGGCTTCCCATTTGTCGGCGGCTTCGCTCAGTTCGCGCAGAACTGATTCGACGAGATCCTTATCGCTGAGATTCGCGCGCCTGCCCGAACCCGACACGGTCACAGTATGTCGACCCCTCCCACCAGCGTCAATTCAAAATCCTGGTTGCGCGCAACCACCCGTGGCCTATGTGCTGGGCGGCGGGCTGGCGAGTTTCTGATACCAGGCGAGGTGATAGTTCGCCGACACCGCGTCTCCGCTCGCGATGCCTTCGGTGGCGGCCATCAACAAACATTTGAGCAGAAGCGCCGGATTCACGGCCGGGTACTGGACCAAAAGCTGGTAGCGCGCCGTATCGAGGTGCACCCGCAGCACGTCGACCTCCTGGTCGACGATGAAGGCCTCCGCGGCGGCCGCGTCGGCCAGCCTCTGCACAATCCGGGGGAGTCCGTCGAAGCGGCGCGTGGTGTCGCTCAGCACTCTGCGCAGGTCCTCGATGGCCGGCAGCTCGCGCGGTTCCAACGACGACTTGGTCGCGGCGAAGTCGACCGAGCGGCGCAGCGTAGCACCGGGAGCGTAGGTCACGATGCGCACGGCGTCCCCGAGCAACGCGGTGACCCTGCCGCTGCGTTGCTCCGGTTCCAGCAACCGCACGCCGGCCGGCAGTGTGATGCCGGCCGGTATCCATCCGTGGGCGAGGTCGGTGACCAAAACTGTCGTGCCGTCCGCACGATCACCGACCGCCCAGTTCAACCGCGGCTCCTGGCGGACCACGAACTCGAGGAGTCGGTTCAGTCGCTCGACATCGAAACCTGTTGCAGTGACGGTTTTTTCGGAAGGCGGGCGGGGCGGCTCCTGGGAAGGCGGCTCATCTCGGCCCGTGGCGGGATCGCCGACGACCGCGTGGTGACGACCGCTGTCCGCCGGCTCGTCGGCGACGGGCAGGGCCTCGGTGATCGCGGGGATGACCTGAGTCTCCTCGAGGGAAGCCAACTCCGCGTCGTCGGCGGGCGGCGGTTGCTGGGCCGGCCGCGCCTCGTCCGGGACCGGCGCCGGCTCCGGCGCCTCCACGTGGTGGCGACCGTTGCCGACGGCGTCCCAATGCACCGCGCTCTCGGCCGGCTCGTCCATGACGGGCCCGGCCTCGGTGATCGCCGGGATGACCTGCGTCTCCTCCGTCGAGCCCACCGTGGTGTCGTCCACCGGTTCTGGAGCCCACTCGGGTGCGGCCTGATCGATCGCCCGCTCTTGCGCTTCCAGGTGGTGGCGACCGTCGGCGACGGGCTCCGCGCTCCCGGCCGGCTCGTCAATCGCGGGCACGTCCTCGCTGATGGTGGGGATGACCTGGGTCTCCGCAAGAGAAGCCGCCGCTGCGTCGTCGGGCGCATGCTCTTGGGCGGGCCGCGTCTCGTCCGGGACCGGCGCCGGCTCCGGCGCCTCCACGTGGTGGCGGCCGTTGGCGACGGGCTCCGTATCAACGGCAGGCGGTATGACCTGGGTCCCCTCCTGGGCGGTCGTCTCATCCGGAGGCGGAGCGGCGTCGTCACCGTCTTGCGGCCCGACCGGAGCGGGCTTGTCGGCGATCCGCCAGCGTGGCTTACGCACAGTCCTGGTGGGCGCATTGGAAGGTTCCGCGTCCGTCACCGAAGGAATGACTTGGGTCTGATCCATGCCCGGTGCCGGTGGTCCGGCGAAGTGCGGGCCGGGATGCCCGACGGTCACCCCGGCGTTCGAGGCGCGCAGCTGGCGGATCGTCGATTCGACGCGCCGCACCGCGCGGGCACGCGATTCATCGATGACCCGGGTCTCCTCCGCCTGGCGGGGCAAATCGGCCAGACCCGCACGTTTGATCATCTTGAGCTGCTCGTTCGCGCTGTCGGCGATTCGCCGTAGGTCAGTCCTCAGATAGTCTGCAAGCGCGGTGTTTTCGGCAGTGATCGTGGAAAGCTCGGCAGGCCAAAGCCCACCGATCACCCACGGGGTGCAATCGATGGGAGAGCTGAAGGCCGGCTTCGACAGTGATTCCCGGGTAGCTCTCCGGAGGCGCTGACGCGCCGTCATCCGACCGAAGATCGCCACCGGCTAAGCGTACCGGGAGCTGATGAATCGCCTATTCGGTCGGTGAATTGTGCAGCTGTGACGGCCTGGGTAGCGTGGAGATATGGCTGAATCTGCCCTGCAGCAGCAACTCGACGAGGTGCGTGCCCTGCTCGCTCGCGCACGAGAGTTGTTCGGCCCCAATCCCGTAGAGCCACCCACGGATATCGCTCCAGATCCCGAGGCGGCCAAGACCTGGGTGCTCTAGGTGGGCGGAACCGGTTAGGTCGAGCCGCCGCGGCGGCGCAGCTTATGTGCCAGTAGCTTCTCGATCGCCGCATCGAGGTCTCGCGGGGTCGGCACCTCTGCCGAGGGAGTGTGTCCGGCCGCCAGGATTTCCTCGCGGATTTCCAGCAATGCCTTCAGGCAAGACACGTCGGCCGTCAGCAAGATGCCTCGTGCCAGTGTGTCGGCGTCGGTCTCCATCGCCTCTTCGCTCAGGGCGACGCTGTGCATGTACCCGCCGCGGCAAGAGCGGACGAGGATGTGCCCACTCGGGTGAACGGTGTCAAAAGCGGGGTTCGCGTCCGTCATCGACCGCGGTCAGCAATGCCGCCGAGGTTGCGCGCCGCATCCTGCTCGTGCTGTTCCCACATCGTTGCCGACGCCCTGAGTTTGTCCGCCAAATCGGCGTGGTCGGCTGCTTGTTGCTCATAGCACTGGCGTCTGAGCTCGAGCAGTTCGCGCCCGGCGTCACGAAGTTCACCGAAGATGGGGCCCAGCGAGTCCAGGCTTTCCTGGATGGCCTCGTGCGAGGACGGCACCGTGCGTAAGTACTCGGACGTCTCCTGGTGACGCGCAGCGGCTTCACGCAAGTGCGCGGGCACCACATGGATCGAATCTGCCATCCGCTGTCTCCTTTTCCCGTCCGCCGGCCAGACCGGCGGGATCACTATTGTCAGGTGGCCGGCCAACTCGCCGGCCGGGTGGGTGTCGGTGTGTCTGGCTTCGTCGGTGCGGTCGCGACCGCGGCCGCCGCCGGTGGATGCTCCCAGCCTAGAAAGCTTGGTCCGCTCACGGTGGCGATGTCTTGGATTTGGCCATCGAGAAGGGCCTTGCCCGGGCCGAGGGCAAGGGCGTGCCGGTCGATGAACATTCCGATGTCCGCCGGAGCCACGTGCGACACGTCGACCGGTTCGGTGATCGCGGTGCCCGGCGGTGGAATCGTTATTCCTTGCTGCTGGAAGGCATCCGGTATCGCCACTCCACCGACCGCGGCCCTGATCGCAGCCGCCAGCTGGGGACTGGCCGCCGTCACCGTCTCACCGTCGGGCAGGGTCACCGTGGTGGGACCGGCCGGAGTCGATGCATCTCCCACCGCCGACGCGTCCTGGACGGCGTCCCCGTCTTGGTCGCCCGGTTCATCCGACGATGGGTCCGTCTTCGCATCGTCGTCGGTGGGGTCCAGCACGCCTTCGTCGTCGAGGCCCTGCAGCGCAGGATCCGTTCCGTCGTCACCCTGCAGGCCGGGAAGCGGGAACCCGCTCGGCGGCGCGCCGAGGCTCGGCAGTCCGGACGCGAGGCTGGGCATTGTCGGCGGCACAGGAGCCAAGGGCGCGGGGGGAGCGGTCACACCCTCCGGCACAACCGTTCCCGACGAATCATCGGGTGGCAGGCCCGGGTCGTCTGCCAACAACGAATCCAGCAGCGGATCCCAGTCGGAGTCGCCCGTGGCCGGCGCGGTGGCCGCATCGGCGTCGGACGACACCCTGGCCGAGGGGCGTTCTTCGGAAGTGTTCGACTGATTCTTGGACGCGTCGTACAGCGACGTCCATGCCGCCATCAGTGCCGACTTCGACGTGTCGTCGAGGCTCGCGTCGAGGACCACCGCGCGAATGTCACGGAGTTTGCCGATCAGAAAGCGCTGAAAATCGCGCGCCCCGGCCGGGGTGTCCAAATCCGACCGCGTCCGCACCGCGGCTTCGGTGTCCTGCTGCAACTTCGCCAACGCCTGGCCGCCTTCGACGGTGTTGAGGTGGGCGTTCAAGATGGCCGTGATCACCTGCATGTCCAGCTGAGAACTCGCTGAATTCTGGTGCGACAGTGCGGCTTCGGCTCGCGAGATGGCTTCCGCCGCCTCGCCCTTCTCTCCTTCCGGCATCGCCGCATGCTGCTGACGGATCTTGTCAACAATCGCCTGGAGCCGCTCGGGACGCGCCGTGGGGGTGATCACGGCGGCCAGCTCACTGGGCGACAGGCCCGCCTGCCACGCGTTGGGGTCACCGGTTTGGTCCCGGGCATATTTCACCGCGGCAAGCAGCTCCTCGTACGCCGACATCAGCTAGCCGACCGGCGCTGCGGTCACCGCTTGTCTTTGCGGCAGGTGTCGCGGCCCCTCCATGCCCGGCGACAGTACCCAGACCCTTTCCGGTGGACAATTCACTGCGCCAAGCGATTGTGGATGACACGGTGATGCTTGCCTTGCTAGCCGTTGCCCGAGCTGTACCCGTCCCGAAGGCCTTCCAGTACAGCCTTTTTCGCTCGACCGAGTTCACGCGCCTCCTCGACGACCGCGGTGATCTCGCGCTGCTTGGCGAGCAGAAACCGCTGAAACTCACGCGCCCCCGTCGGCGTGTCCAGCGCAAGGTTCGCCTGATGCGCGGTGGCATGGTCGATCTGCTCGGCGATGGCATCCAATCGCCTGGCGCCTTCGCGCGTGGCGGCGTGGGCGCTGGCCAGCACTTCGGCCAGCACGCGGTCGGCGTCGGCCGCCGTACCGTGCTGGCCGGCCAGGTCTGATTGCCGTGCCTGCACGGCGGCTACCGAGGGTCCGGCTTGTTCCGTCATCGACTCACCCTGTTCGTCATAGCGGTCGGCGAATAGCGACGTTGGCGCCCAGCCGGCTGATCCGGACCGAGGCTCCCGAGTAGGGCGCTTCGACCACCAGGTTGTTGCCGATGGCCAGCTGGACGTGTCCGGCGTGCGGGAAGACCAGATCACCGGCGCGGACTTGCGAACGAGTCACCGGGATCCCGTCGTTGATCTGCTGATAGGTGGTGCGGCCCAGGCGAATTCCCGCTTGCGCGTAGCTCCACTGCACCAGCCCCGAACAATCGAACCGGTCGGGGCCGGTCGCACCCCAGACGTAAGGTCGGCCAAGGCGCGACAGTGCGGCGCGCACCGCGATTGCGGCGCGCCCGGTCGATCCCGACCCCCCGGCGCGGTGGCGCAGGAGTTGGTAGCGCAGCGAACGCAGTTCCCCCACGCGTCGTCGCGCCCGGAGGCGGGCCGATAAAACGTGGGCGCGTTGGGTCCGCAGTCGCGCCGCGCGGCGACGCATCGCTTCGCGCTGGGCCATCGGTGTCACCGGGACGGCTGCGTCGGCTCGTGCTTCGTCGAGTACGCCCCGGGTCAGATCACGGGCCTCGGCCCGCTCGCGTAGAGCACCGGCGATGACGCCGGCTGCGGCGGTATCCGCGGCGGCGGCCGTGGCGAGCCGTTGCCGGCCGTGATCCGCGGCGAGCCGGTAACCCCCGTGCGCCAAGGCGTCGTTCAACCCGCCGGCTGCGCGCAACAGGGTGCGATAGTGTCCCGTGCCCGCATCCAGTGATGGGGGCCGCGTGCCGCCGGCGAACAGGTCGTGAGCGCGACTCAGCAGCTCGATATCGCTGTGGGTCACTGCGCCTCCTCGGCTTGTGGGGCTTCGGATTCGACGGCGGCGGTGAAGGCGCGGACGCGAGGGAGCGCTCCAGGTGGAATAACGCCCCGGTTGCGGATGTCCCACATTTCCCCGACGTCGACGCCGACCAGCGCGGCGATGATCGTCTCCGGCAAGGACGATCGGGCGCATGCCCGGTCGAAGCGCGCGCTCAAGCTGGTCGGCATCCGCTTGAGCAGCGCAGTTCGAGTCGCCTCGAGGGCTTGGAGATGGTCCATCAGGCGGTCGGTGGAGTCCGCGCCGGCGTTCACCGCGACCCGCCAGGAACCGGCGGCCAGCAGTTCTGCCTTCACGCACTGAGCGATCACAGACAGAATATACGTCTCATATTCGTTTGATGTTGTCGCAGGCAAGCGATCGATGACGGATTTGAGGGCTTCGAGCTGAGCTTCGGCATAGCCTTCCAGCACTTCCGTGTCGCTATGCCGGTCTACGACCACTGGTCCGGTGCGCCGTGCGGGCTCGACGGCGGGCGGTTGCGCGGCCATCAGCCGGGCTAGTTCCGCATCCGGATCGGCGGCCACCAACAGCCGCGAATACGTACCGGGCGGCAGGCCCAGCCCATTCTCAACCTTTTGAACTGTGCTTTTGTGGGGCTTGCGGGCGCCCCGCTCCAGGAAACTCAAACCCATGATGCTGACGCCGGTGACGGCGGCCAGGTCGGCCAATGACCAGTCACGTGACTCCCGGAGGGCGCGGATCGCCGCGCCGGCCGATTCACGGCTCATCGCACGCTCCGGCCATAGGCCGGATATTACACACGCCGGGTCGTATCGCTGTAGATATACGTTTCTGTCACGTTTCTCTTGCGCAGTGACTCCATGTCTGTATACGCTTCTGTCTACGTTTCACGCTCGACAAGGAGACCGACATGGGACACCCCTGCGCTGCCAACCCGGAACTTTGGTTCGGCTACCCCGACGACGACGGTGGTGACGGCGCCGCGAAGGCCCGTGCGTACGAGCGGTCGGCCGTCGAGGCGCGGATCCAATGCCTGCGCCGTTGTCCGCTGGCGCAGCAACGCCAATGCGCCCAGCACGCCATCGCGCACCGCGAGGAATACGGCGTGTGGGCCGGCGTCAAACTGCCGGGGGGCCAATACCGCAAGCGCGAACAGCTCGCGCAGGCCCACGAGGTGCTGCGGCGCATCGCGTCCGGCGAGATCAATTCGCGTCAGCTGCCCGAGAACGCGGCCCTGCTCGCCAACCACGAACACGAGGCCGTTGCGGTTGCCGCGGTGGTGCTGCACCTGCCGCTCGCACAGGTGGGGCCGCGCTCGGCCGCCTGAGCTTCCTTCGCGGGCCAGTTTGCTGACCTGGTCGACGGGGTAGACGGGCGGCACGACCGAGTCTGTCGACCCAAAGGCGGGATCCATGACGTTCGACCTGACCCCGACCGCAGCGCAGCACGACCTGGCCCGACGGACCCACGAGTTCGCCGAAGAAGTGATCCGCCCCGTGGCGCTCCACTACGACCAACGGCAGGAGTTCCCGTGGCCGGTGTTGGAGGAGGCGGCCCAACGCGGCTTTTACAGCCCGCTGTTCTACCGTGACCTGATCGGCGATCCGACCGGCCTCTCGCTGCCGATGTTCATGGAGGAGCTGTTTTGGGGCTGCGCCGGGATCGGGTTGGCGATCGTGATGCCCGCATTGGCCCTGTCGGCGATCGGACAGGCCGCGTCGCCAGAGCAGATGGTGGAGTGGGCGCCCGAATGCTTCGGTACCCCAGGCGATCTCAAGCTCGCGGCCCTGGCGATCTCCGAACCCGAGGGCGGCAGCGACGTACGCAATCTGCGCACCCGCGCGCGCCGCGACGGTGACGACTGGATCATCGACGGCCACAAGATGTGGATCGGCAACGGCGGGATCGCCAACGTGCATGTGGTCAACGCCGTCGTCGACGAGGAGCTCGGCCACCGCGGCCAGGCGCTGTTCGTGGTGCCCGGTGGCACGCCCGGGTTGAAGCTGGTGCGGAAGCTGGACAAGCTGGGCTGCCGCGCCTCCCACACCGCCGAGCTGTTGTTCGAAGGCGTCCGGGTGCCGGCCGCGAATCTGCTTGGTGGACAAGAGAAACTGGAGCACAAGCTCGCGAAGGCGCGTGAGGTGGTGGCGGGCGGGAAGCGTTCGGGGTCGGCGACATTGGGCACGTTCGAACAGACCCGGCCCATGGTCGCCGCCCAGGCCATCGGGATCGCGCGCGCCGCGCTGGAGTACGCAACGGCATACGCCACCGAGCGCGAGGCCTTCGGCGCGCCGATCATCGACAATCAGGGGATTGCCTTCCCGCTGGCGGAGCTGGCCACCCAGATCGACGCCGCCCGGCTGTTGACATGGCGAGCGTCGTGGATGGCGGCCAACAACGTTCCCTTCGAACGCGGGGAAGGCTCGATGTCGAAGATGGCCGCCAGCGAGGTGGCCGTGAAGGCGACCGAACGCGCCCTTCAAACCATGGGCGGCTGGGGTTACATCACGGATCACCCGGTGGAGAAGTGGTATCGGGATGCCAAGCTGTACACCATCTTTGAAGGCACCAGCGAAATCCAGCGGATGGTGATCGCCAACGCGCTGGGCGCCACCGTCGGCACGCCGCCACTGCACGTCGTGCTCGAGCCGTCGGGCGGACCGTTGAACCGGGTTTTCGGCCGCGGCACCCCGCTGCGGTCCCGCGCCGCCGATACCGCACTGTCGATGCAGGACCGAGTGCCCGAACCCGTCATGCGGCTGGCCATGAAGGTGCTCCGGCCGCCACGCAAGTAATGGCGTATGGGTACCGTCGGGTGCGATGAGCAACCTCGAGCCGGCGCCGGTCGAAGTCGCCTGCGCGGCTTCGCCAAGCGTGGGCGTCGAAGTGCTGCGGCCCCGGGAGGTTCCGTTGGGCGGGCCCCGCGCCATGCAGGTGCATCGCACGCTTCCGCAACGCCAGCGCTCGCTGATCGGGGCGTGGTGCTTCATCGACCACTACGGCCCTGCGGCGACGCGCATGGACGTTCCGCCGCATCCGCCAACTGTGGGAGGACGGCGACGATCGTTTCGGCGTCATCCACGGTTACCGGGGTTCGCTTGCCCGCCTGCCCGCCCCGCCGCTGCCGACCACGCGGCTGCGGCCTCGACCCGTACCGCAACGAAAGGGAAACACATGACCACCGACAAGACAGGAGCCGAAGCGACCGTCAGCCTCGAGGACGGCCGCTACACCATTGCCGTGGACGGCAAGCAGGTCGGCCTCGCCGACTTCGCCGACCGTGGCGACCAGCGGGTTTTCTACCACACCGAAATCGACCCGGCGTACGGCGGACGCGGCCTTGCCACGATTCTCGTCGAAGAGGCGCTCAACGAAGCCCGGGACGAAGGCAAGCGCATCGTTCCGGTGTGCTCGATGATCGGCACCGTGCTCAAGAAGCACCCCGAATACGACGACATCACCGACGCGGTTACGCCTGACGTTCAGCGGTGGTTGCAGTCGTCGTAGCGGTGCGACAGCTATTCCGTCGAAGCCCGTCCCGAGTCGAGCACACAGACAGCCGCCGGACCGCCCGCGAGACCGCTCGCTGCCAGCGCGTAGGCGGTTGTCTCGTACATGACTTCTCACCGCATCATCAGGGCAGCCCTCGGCCATCCACTGTGGAGATGCTTGATGCCATCAGCAGGCGATCGCGTACCGGCGCCTGACGTTGCCACGAGACAAGTCGGCGCCGTCGGACGGGATAACGGGTGGCTAAACAGTATGTGTCTCGTCGTCATCGACCGTGTTATTTGGGCGTGCAGTGGAAACGTCGACCGTACGATTAAGGTCCTCTGCCAGCCTTCTGCGACGGGGGCACCACCGACATGACCCAGCCCGTAAACAACATGCCCGTACTAGAAGGGCATGTCGTCGACAAGTTGAATGCGACGCGGGCCCGGGTCAACGCGGCGTCTGAAGCGTTAGCCGCGTTGGATGCCGACGCCAACATCGCAGTCTTGCGTGGCACGGCGGCACAAGTCGGCAACACTCTCATCGAAACCGCCGCCGATGATGCGTTATGGATGGTTCTTGCGCATCGAACCGACAACGCGCTGACACCCGGCGAGAGAGCCCGGCTGCGCGCGGCGGTGAGCATCAACTGGGTTGAGACCCTCAACGCACTCGGCTATAAGGAGCCGCCGCCGGCCGACACGTACGGGACGTCCTTCGTGCAAGCGTTATCCACCGTGATCGTCGAGCGCGATGGACGCAACATCGACGAGGTGCGGGCCCAGGTACGGGAACTGGGCAAGCAGTTGGTCGCATTGACCGTCCTGCCGGCGGCCACGCCGTCGCGGTTTCGCAAGTGGTTACGCCGAGGATCCCGCGTCGTCCGCGGATTGGCCGTCGCGGCTGGTGTCGCGGCTGCCGTCGTGGTGATCGGCCAAGCGGTGATGCCCGCGGCGACGGCTGCGGCGATCGCTGCGGCGGCGGCTCCGCTGGTCCCTGGTCACGTCATCGGGACCTCTGTGATCGTCGAAGTGGTCAACGAGGTCACGAAGAAGTCCATCGAGTTCGCTTTGAATGCGGCGTTGGGACGGGACCCCGACGCTGCCGACGACGAGGACGGCCCGACGGCGGCGCAGCGCGCGCGACAGCACCTGGGCAATGTCTCCGTTCCCCAGATCCAAGCCCTGACCGAGGAGTGGGCCGGCGAACATGCCAAGCGGCCCATAGCGGCCTCACGGCAACTCATCGGCACCGCCACTTTGAGCGTCCACCTTGCGGCAGTCGCCGCCGCGGGCGCCGACTGGGCGAGCGCGGGGCTTTGCGATCAACTGAACGCGGTGCTGGCTCTGTTGGGGGCCGTCGACGCCGCTCTGGACGAGCAGGCCCCCGATGCGGCCGAGATCGCCAAGGCCTTCGCCAGCTTGGCCGAGCAAGTGGGCGCAGCCCAAGCGCAACTCAACGAGGCGACCCACCCGTGAACCCTGTCGACGAACTCACCGCCCTGGCCCTTGCACAGCAAGCTCTGATCGACGAGCTTCAAGTTGATAAGGCCCGGCGTCACTTCGAATGGGCGCAGGCCCAGCATGAACTCGTAGTGGCAAAGCAGGATTACCTGCGGATCCTGAATCCACGGTGGGACTTCATAGACGGCAAACTCACGCGGGACCCGAAGTGGACGGCACCAAGCGAGGCCAAGCGCCAGGCACACCAGCGCGCGATTGCAGAGCGTAGAGATGAGGTCACAGCCTGCAGTGCAGCGGAGGCCGCAGTGGATACGGCGTTGGCCGAAGCCTGCGCGCGTCTCCGGGAGATGCGCGCGGCGTGGCCCGCGGCACTGGGACCATTCCCGGTACCCGAGACGGGCCCGCCCGACACCGACGAGTGACAGCGCTTCCCCTGGTCCTGGGAAATCTGCCGGATCCATAGTTCGATGCGCCGGCCACCTGGGTCACCTAGGTGATCAACTTCGTCGACGCGCCCCTACAACTCCTTTTGCTGTGCGGCCCCCAGCGTCGATCGGGTATCTGTAGACGATTACGGGGACTTACGGGACAAAGTCCCCTACGGCACCTGGAATCGCACCCCCGCGGCCAGGCCCCACGCAAACACAAAGGTCACGACCCCTTTTCGAGTTCGTGACCTTCGTGCCTGCAGTTCGTAGAACCGCTCAACTGTGGGCGAAGGGGGACTTGAACCCCCACGTCCCGAAGGACACTGGCACCTGAAGCCAGCGCGTCTGCCATTCCGCCACTCGCCCGGAAAAACAACCGATGGACCATATCACTCTAATAGCCGCATTCCCCAACTGCCTGGTCGGGCCGGGCGGCTGGGCGGCGCTGCGGGCCAACGTCTCTGAGCAGGGCGGACGCAGTTCTCAGAGTTTTCACGGTGCCGCGAGCTCGCGCTGTGTCGATACCATGCTGGAGTGAGAGGTCACTCCGCGCATCGTTTGCCGCATAGCAGCGACACGCGTCGGCAAGTGCAGGCGAACGGCGGGGCATGAGTAGCCAACGGGGGCTGGCGGCGCGGATCGAGCGCAAGCTTGAGGCCACCGTTGACAATGCCTTCGCCCGAGTCTTCGGCGGATCGATTGTTCCGCAGGAGGTGGAGGCCCTGCTGCGCCGCGAAGCCCGCGACGGCGTCCAGCGGCTGCATGGAAATCGGTTTTTGGCCCCCAACGAATACATCATTACCCTCGGAAGGCACGACTTCGAGAAGGTGGGCGCCGACCCTGATCTCACGTCGGGCGCTTTCGCTAGGTACTTGGCCGACTACATCCGTGAACAGGAGTGGCAAACGTATGGTGATGTGGTCGTCCGGTTCGAGCAATCGTCGAACCTGCGTACCGGCCAGTACCGCGCCCGTGGTGCTGTCAACCCCGATGTGCAGCCCCGCCCGACGGTCAATGAGCCCGTCCGGCCACAATCAAATAATGCGTTCGGCGCAGAACGAGGAGTAGCACCAATGACTGACGATTCGAGCTACCGCGGGGCTCAGGGGCCGGGGCGGCCCAGCGATGAGTATTACGACGACCGCTACGGGCGTCCGCAAGAGGGTGGCGCAGAACCGCAGGCGGGGCCTGAACCGCGCGGTGGGTACCCACCGCCGCCCGAGCAGGGCGGCTACCCGCCGCAGCAGGGCTACCCGCCACCGCGGCATCCCGAGCAGGCCGGCTACCCCGAGCAGGGCCAAGGCGGCTACCCGGAGCAGGGCGGCTACCAGGCGCCGGGCGGCTACCCCGACCAGCGCGGGTACCAAGGCCCGGGGGGATACCCCGAGCAGCGCGGCTACCAGGGCCAGGGCGGGGGCTACCCCGAGCAGGGCCAAGGCGGGTACCCGCCGCAGTACGAGCAGCGCCCTCCCGCGCCCGGTGGGTACGGCGGCCAAGGTTACGACCAGGGCTACCGCCAGGGCGGCGGGTACGGCCCGCCCGGCGGCGGTCAGCCCGCCGGCGGCCAGCAGGGCTACGGCGGGTACGGCGAATACGGCCGCGGACCGGCGCGCCCCGACGAGGGTGCCTACGCTCCGCCCGAGCAGCGGCCGGCCTACCCCGAGCAGGGCGCGGGCTATGAGCAGGGCGGCGGCTATGAGCAGGCCGGCGGGTACGAGCAGGGATACCAGCAGGGCGGCGGCGGCTACAGTCGGCAGGATTACGCCGGCGACTACACGCAGTACGCGGAGAACGTCCCGGGCGGGGGATACGGCGGCCAGGGCGGCGGGTACCCCGAGGCCCCCCAGCGCGATTACGACTACGGCCAGCAGGCCGAGTACGCCCAGCCCGCCGACTACGGCCAGCAGGCCGGCGGCTACGGCGCTTACGGCGGCGGCTATGGTGCGGCCGGGACGACGGTCACGCTGCAGCTCGACGACGGTAGCGGCCGCACCTATCAGCTCCGCGAGGGCTCCAACATCGTGGGCCGCGGGCAAGACGCCCAATTCCGGTTGCCCGACACCGGCGTGTCACGGCGTCACCTCGAGATCCGTTGGGACGGGCAGGTGGCGCTCCTGTCGGACCTGAACTCGACCAACGGCACCACCGTGAACAACGCGCCCGTGCAGGAATGGCAGTTGGCCGATGGTGACGTGATCCGCCTGGGCCACTCGGAGATCATCGTCCGGATCCACTGAACCCGCTGGGCTCAACGCTGCCCTGCTTCGCCCCGTGTCGACCGCCGTCCAAGTATCGTGACGTTGCCGATGTGCTCGGGGTCATGGGCGCCGGGGGGACTACGCCGCCAGGACGGAAAGGACGCCAGATGCAGGGACTCGTACTGCAGCTGACGCGTGCCGGATTTCTGATGTTGTTGTGGGTATTCATCTGGTCCGTGTTGCGGATCTTGCGGACCGATATCTACGCCCCCACCGGCGCCGTCATGGTGCGCCGGGGCTTGACGTTGCGCAGCACCCTGCTGCCGTCGCGGGAACGCCGGCACGCCGCGCGCTACCTGGTGGTGACCGAGGGGGCGTTGGCCGGGGCCCGCATCACACTCAGCGGGCAACCGGTGTTGATCGGGCGGGCTGACGACTCAACCCTGGTGCTCACCGACGACTACGCCTCAACGCGGCACGCCCGGCTATCTCAGCGCGGTTCGGAATGGTACGTCGAGGATCTAGGATCGACAAACGGCACTTACCTTGACAGGGCAAAGGTGACGACTGCGGTACGAGTTCCCATAGGGACGCCGATTCGGATCGGCAAGACGGCGATCGAGCTGCGCCCGTGACCCGCGCTCACGACGATGATGCCGGCTTAGCCGGGATCGAGGAGTTGCGCCCGTGACCCTGGTCCTGCGATACGCCGCGCGCAGCGATCGCGGCCTGGTGCGCGCCAACAACGAAGACTCCGTATACGCCGGTGCCCGGCTGCTCGCCCTGGCCGACGGCATGGGCGGCCACGCCGCGGGCGAGGTCGCCTCCCAACTGGTGATCGCCGCGCTGGCCCACCTCGACGACGACGAACCCGGCGGCGACCTGCTGGCCAAGCTCGACGCCGCGGTGCGCGCCGGCAATGCAGCCATCGCGGCGCAAGTGGAGGCGGAGCCCGAACTCGAGGGAATGGGCACCACGCTCACCGCGATCCTGTTCGCGGGCGACCGAATTGGCTTGGTACACATCGGCGATTCGCGCGGCTATCTGCTGCGTGACGGTGAACTGACGCAAATCACCAAGGACGACACCTTCGTCCAGACCCTCGTCGACGAGGGCCGCATCACCCGCGAAGAGGCGCACAGCCACCCGCAGCGGTCGCTGATCATGCGCGCGCTGACCGGTCACGAGGTCGAACCCACGCTGACCATGCGCGAGGCGCGGGCCGGCGACCGCTACCTGCTCTGCTCCGACGGACTCAGCGACCCGGTCAGCGACGAGACCATCCTGGAAGCCCTGCAGATCCCGGACGTGGCCGAAGCCGCCTACCGCCTCATCGAGCTGGCGCTGCGCGGCGGCGGCCCGGACAACGTGACCGTGGTGGTCGCCGATGTCGTCGACTACGACTACGGCCAAACCCAACCAATTCTGGCCGGCGCGGTTTCCGGTGACGACGACCAGATGACATTGCCCAACACCTCCGCCGGCCGCGCCTCCGCGATCAGGCCCCGCGAGGAGGCCGCGAAACGCGTTGCGCCCCAACCAGAAACCCCCAACCGGCCCCGCTGGCCACGGCGCCGGATGTTCTTCGTCGTGACGTTGGCGGTGTTGTTCGTTCTGTCGGGCCTGGCCATCGCCTGGTGGGTGATCCAGCGCAACTATTACGTCACCGAATACGACGGCAAGGTCTCGATAGTCCGCGGAATCCAGGGGTCCTTGCTGGGTCTGCCGCTGCAGGAGCCCTATCTGGTCGGCTGCCTGAGCGCGCGGAACGAGCTGTCGCTGATCAGTTACGGCCAATCCGGCCACTCGAACTGCCAACTGATGACTCTGCGGGACTTGCGCCGTCCCGGGCAGGTCCAGGTGCAAACCGGGCTGCCGGGCGGCAGCCTGGACCAGGCCGAGTCACAGCTACGACAATTGCTGGCCGAATACCTGCTGCCCACCTGTCCGTCGCCGCGCGCTACGTCGCCGCCGGGATCCCCGGGCCTCGGGAGCGGCGCCCCCGAGTCAAGTGTCGCGGCATCGCCAGCATCGACCACTCCACCTACCACCGCTTCTCCCAGCCCCAGCTCTTCACCGAAGGCCGCGATGATGAAGTCGGTCGACGCGGCCGGAACGGTATCGGGTTGGCCGTTGCCGAGCCCGGTGCCGAAGATGCCGCCCGTGGCGAAACTGAACAGCGACTGCACGATCTGATAGCCGCTGCCGTCGGGGTCGGAGAACGGGTCCCACCACATCTGCACGCGGACCCGCACGTGCGCGAAGATGAAATACGCGATGACGCTGCCCACCGCGAACAGCACCAGGCCGATCACAACCCAGCTGAACCGTTGTGTCGCAAGGTAAACCACGACCAAGAACGACGCATAGAGCAGCAGCGAGGTGCCGAGGTCCTTCTCGAAGGCCATCACGCCCACCGAGATCACCCACGCGGCCAGCAGTGGCGCGAGGTCGCGTGGGCGCGGCAGGGTCAGGCCCATGAAATGCTTTCCGACGCTGTTGAATAGGCCCCGCTTGGCGATCAGCACGGCGGAGAAGAAGATCAGCAGCAAGATCTTGGAGAACTCGGCGGGCTGAAACGAGAAGCCGGGGAAGCGAATCCAGATCTTCGCGCCGTTCTGCTCGGACAACGATGCCGGCAACAGCGCGGGAATCACCAGCAGCACCAGGCCGGTGATCCCGCAGATGTAGCCATACCGCGCCAGCTGTCGATGGTCTTTGAGGAACGTGACCACGAGCGCGAACGTGATGACCCCGACCACCGTCCACAGCATCTGCTGGGTGGCGCTGGGGTGATGGCGGCCGCTCATCTGGTTGTTGACCAGGTCGAGCCGGTGGATCATCACCAAGCCAAGTCCATTGAGCAGCGCCACAATTGGCAACAGCAACGGGTCGGTATAGGGCGCGAAGCGCCTGATCGCCATGTGCGCCGAACCGAACACGAGTAGGAACACCAACCCGTAGGTGATGACGTTCCAGCGTATTTCACGGTCCTGGTTGGCTTCGACGATGATCAGCGCGGCGACGGTGATGGCCGCGGCGAAGCACAGCAGCAGCAGCTCGGCGTTGCGACGGGTCGGCAGCGGCGGCGTCACCGCGACGGGCGGCTGAAGTTGTGTGGTCATGCCACTGTCCGGCAATCAATGCCCGGTTGAAGTGGGGGCGCTGGAAGCGCGGTGACCGTCTGGGAAGTGGTCGTGGGGCCCACCGGCGAAGGGGTCGCGGGGCCGCCTGCGGTGCTGGTGGGGGC
>NZ_LZKD01000112.1:0-2334 GCF_001668695.1 Mycobacterium sp. E2497 | reverse complement strand
TCCCGCCGATCGGGTCCCCGGTCACGCGGGCGGCCTTCTTCGTGCTCGACGAATGGCTGCGGCCCGTGCCGGCCGGCGTGGTCGGCGAGCTGTATCTGGCCGGCGACGGCGTCGGCGTCGGGTACTGGCGGCGCTCGGAGTTGACCGCCTCGCGCTTCATGGCCTGCCCGTTCGGCGCGCCCGGGACTCGCATGTACCGCACCGGCGACCTGGTGTGCTGGGGTCCCGACGGGCAACTGCGCTACCTGGGCCGCGCCGACGAGCAGGTCAAGATCCGCGGCTACCGCATCGAGCTCGGCGAAATCCAGTCGGCGCTGGGCGCTTTGGACGGGGTGGAGCAGGCGGTGGTGGTCGCGCGCGAGGACCGGCCCGGTGACAAGCGCCTGGTGGGTTACGTCACCGGGACGGCGGACGCGGGCAGGGCCCGGGCCGCGCTCGCCGAGCGCCTCCCCGCCTACATGGTCCCGGCGGCCGTGGTCGTACTCCCTGCCCTGCCCATGACGGTCAACGGCAAACTCGACACCCGCGCATTGCCCGCACCCGACTATCGAGACGTCGACAATTACCGCGCCCCTACCACCGCGACCGAGGAGATCCTGGCCGGCATCTACGCCGAGGTGCTCGGCGTCGAACGCGTCGGTGTCGACGACTCGTTCTTCGATCTCGGCGGCGACTCGCTATCCACGATGCGGCTGATCTCTGCGGTCAATTCGTCGCTGGACACCGACCTCCCGGTGCGCGTCGTGTTCGAGGCGCCGACGGTCGCGCAGTTGGCGCCCCGCATCGACGAGGGGGCGGGCCGGCTGGCGCCGCTGGTGGCCGGTGAACGCCCGCCGGTGATCCCGTTGTCCTTTGCCCAGAGCCGGTTGTGGTTCATCCAACAGTTGCAGGGGCCGTCGCCCATCTACAACATGGCAGCCGCGTTGCGGCTGAGCGGGTGCCTCGATGCCGACGCGCTGCGCGCGGCCCTGGCCGATGTGGTGGGGCGCCACGAAAGCCTGCGCACCCGATTCCCCGCCCGCGGCGGAACGCCCCAGCAGGTGGTGGTCCCGGCCGAGGACGTCGACTTCGGCTGGGACGTCGTTGATTCCACCGGACGGGCGGACGGCGAACTGGACCGGGCCATCGCAGCGGCGACCCGCTACACGTTCGATCTGGCCAACGAAACCCCGCTGCGCGCAAAGCTTTTCGCCCTGGGCGAGCGGGAGCACCTGTTGGTGATCGTGGTGCACCACATCGCCGCGGACGGGTTGTCGCTCACGCCGTTGGCCGCCGACCTGAGTGTGGCGTACGCCAGCCGGTCCGCGGGGCAGGCGCCGGGCTGGGCCGACCTTCCCGTGCAGTACGTCGACTACACGCTGTGGCAGCGGGCGCAATTCGGCGAACTCGACGACAGCGACAGCGCGATCGCGGCCCAGCTGTCCTACTGGCAGGACGCCCTGGCAGGCATGCCCGAACGGTTGCAGCTGCCCACCGACCGGCCCTACCCGCCGGTCGCCGATCAGCGCGGGTCCAGCGTGGTCGTCGACTGGCCGGCGGAGCTGCAGCAGCAGGTCCGCCGGGTGGCCCGCGAGCACAACGCGACCACCTTCATGGTGGTGCAGGCCGCGCTCGCGGTGCTGCTGTCCAAGCTCAGCGCGAGTTCCGATGTGGCGGTGGGCTTCCCGATCGCTGGGCGCCGCGACCGCGCGCTCGACCAGCTCGTCGGTTTCTTCGTCAACACGCTGGTGCTGCGGGTCGACCTCGCCGGTGACCCCAGCTTCACCGAACTGTTGACGCGGGTTCAGGAACGCAGTCTGGCGGCCTTCGAAAACCAGGACGTGCCGTTCGAGCTGCTGGTGGAGCGGCTCAACCCGGCCCGAAGCCTGACCCACCACCCGCTGGTGCAGGTGATGCTGGCCTGGCAGAACTTCGCCGGAAACGACGATCCCGCCACCGGTCTGACGCTGGGCGAGCTCGAGGTCACCTCCGTGCCGGTCGACACCGAGTCGGCGCGAATGGATTTGGTGTTCTCCCTGGCCGAGCGCTGGACCGAGACGGGCGAGGCCGCGGGGATCGCCGGTCGGGTGGAATTCCGCACCGACGTATTCGACGCGCGGAGCATCGAGACGCTGATCGAGCGTTTGCAGCGGGTGCTGGCTGCGATGGCGGGTGATCCTTCGCGGGTGTTGTCGTCGGTGGACCTGCTCGACGCCACCGAGCACGCGCGTCTGGAACAGCTTGGCAATACGGCGGTTTTGGCGGGGCCGGTGGATCCGCCGGTGTCGGTGCCTTCGTTGTTCGCCGCGCAGGTGGCGCGTGCGCCGGGGGCGGTGGCGTTGGTGTGCGAGGGCG
>NZ_LZKD01000111.1:0-6844 GCF_001668695.1 Mycobacterium sp. E2497 | reverse complement strand
GCCAATACGCGCTCCGCGACGGCGATCTGCTGTTCCTTGGTGGCCAATTCCGCCGACGGGGCGTACTGTCCGCCGCCGTGCGCCGCCCACGTGCTGGAGCTGAACTGCACGCCACCGTGGTAACCGTTGCCGGTGTTGATCGCCCAGTTGCCGCCGGATTCGCAGCGGGCTACCTGGTCCCATTCGCCGTCGGTGGCCGCGGCCGCCTGGCCGGCGAGGGCGATGCTGCCGCCACCGAGGACCGCGCCGGTGACGGCGATCTTGGCGACGCTGATGTTTGACGTGCTGGGCTTACGGTGACGTCCACTCATAGGCCGTAAAAATTCCTCTCTCGTCACGCGCCTGCGAGGTCAGCTGTCGGGTTCGGGTTGGAGAGGCCACCCGGCCGTCATCGAATTCAGCGAGCATCCGCTGTGAAACGACGTCGGCTTCACCCCAAGGGGCCGCATGCGGCCCCGATCCGATCACGGTGAACCGGTGGGTCCCCCGTCTCCATCCATGTTGGTCGGTGGGCCCCTGCCTATTGGATGGAGCTCGGCGCGATAGGAGGGGAGGTTCACCAATTCGATTGTCTTGGCGAGCCTTCGGAGAAAGGTAGCGGTTTCTGTTGGTCCCGTCACGTTCTGCGCAACCGGGCGTTTCCCTCTCGGCCATCTGCGAAAACGTCCGCACCATGTGGCATTCGCGCAGGTCATAGCACCCGATATCGGAGCGTGATTACCCCGTTATCGTTCCGTTACGTGAGATATTTCACAGTTTCAGCCGCCGGCGAAGGGGGGTAGAACGTCGATCGTGTTTCCGGTGCGTAACGGTGCGGTCTCGTCGCGGACGGCGACCCCGTCGCACAGGTAGGAACACCTGTCCAACACCGTGGCGAGGCGGGAGCCCCGCACGGCGAGGCGCTCGACCAGCTCGGCCACCGTGGTGCCGGGGCGCACCACCACCGTCTCCGACTCGGCCCCCGCCGCCGCCCGCGCGGCCGCGAAGTAGCGCACCGTCACCTGAATCCCGTCTTGCTGGACGGACGCTTGACCCATGGGGCTAGCCACCGATCGCGCTCATCGGACGGTCGGGCTGGATGAAGCTCGGATCGTTGATGCCGTGACCCGCGGGCTTGCCCCACATCGCGATCCGCCACGCCGTTTCGATCGCGTCGTCGGAGGCGCCGGTGCGCAGCAGGGTCCGAAGATCGGTCTCCTCGGCGGAAAACAGGCAGCTGCGGACTTGGCCATCGGCCGTCAGGCGGGTGCGATCACAGGCCGAACAGAAAGCGTGGGAGACCGACGCGATGACACCGAACTTGCCGCTCGGCGTCCCCGGGCCGGTGTCGACCAGCCAGAGCTCGGCGGGCGCCGACCCGCGCGGCGCCGGGTCGGGACGTAGCCGGAAGTGGGGCCGCAGCGTGTCAAGCACGTCGTCGGCGCTCAATGCGGCGCCACGGCGCCATTGGTGCCCGGCGTCCAGTGGCATCTGCTCGATGACCCGCAACTGGTGGCCGCGCTCGAGGCAGAACCGCAGCAATTCGACGACGTCCTCCCGCCCGGTGACGGGGTCGAGGACGGCGTTCACCTTCACCGGCGTCAGGCCGGCGTCATGGGCGGCCGCCAGGCCGGCGAGCACGTCCTCGAGTCGGTCCCGGCGGGTGATCGCCGCGAAGTGCTCGCGATCGACGCTGTCCATCGACACATTGACCCGGTTCAGGCCCGCCCGTGCGAGGCCCGCGGCCCGTCGCGCCAGCCCGACGCCATTGGTGGTCAGCGAGATCTCCGGGCGCGGCCGCAGGCCGGCCGCCGCGGCGACCACCTCTTCGAGGTGCCGCGCCAACAGGGGCTCGCCGCCGGTGAACCGCACGCTGGTGACGCCCAGCCGGGTGACGGCGATGTGCATCAGCCGCGCCAGCTCGTCGGGCCGCAACAGCTGCTCGCCGGGCAGCCAATCCAGCCCCTCGGCCGGCATGCAGTAGTTGCACCGCAGGTTGCAGCGGTCGGTCAGCGAGACGCGCAGATCGGTGGCGACTCGGCCGTAGGTGTCCACCAACGGACCCGTGGTCGGCGCGTCCGCGGCGGTGCCGTCGGCACGGCCCGGCACCCTCGGGAGACCCAGCGCGGTGAGCGTCATGCGGCCACCGCCGGGTAGTGAAACGGTGAACTGACCGGAACGATCTCCTTGCCCAGGGGCATCAACGACACCGGGATCAGCTTGAGGTTGGCCAGCGCCAGTGGAATGCCGACGATGGTGATCGCCATCGCCAGCGCACTGAGCAGGTGGCCGATCGCCAGCCAGATCCCGAACAACAGCACCCAGATGACGTTCCCGATGAGGGCACCCGTCCCGGCGGTCGGCTTGTCGACGATGGTGCGGCCGAACGGCCACAACGCGTAGGAGGCGATGCGCAGAGACGCAAAACCGAACGGGATGGTGATGATGAGCACGAAGCTGAGGAGCGCCGCGGCCAGATACCCGACGGCCATCCACAGGCCGCCGAACACGAGCCAGATGATGTTCAGGATCAGGCGCATATCTCCTCCACCGTTGACGCCCAGCCTACCGAGTGGGGGAGAACGGGGGTGCTCGCCAGGGAAGCGTCCGAGTAGGATCTACAGACCAAACGGCGTCCTGCGCAGGCGGGACGCTTATTCTGTTGGCCATTCTATTGATCCGTTAGACAAGCAGGTGAGACCAGTGCCGACCGGCAAGGTTAAGTGGTACGACGCCGACAAGGGGTTTGGCTTCCTGTCGCAGGAGGACGGCGAAGACGTGTACGTCCGCTCGTCGGCGTTGCCCGCTGGGGTCGAGGCGCTCAAAGCGGGCCAGCGTGTGGAGTTCGGCATCGCCTCCGGGCGGCGCGGCCCCCAGGCGCTGAGCCTCAAGCTGATTGA
This sequence comes from Mycobacterium sp. E2497, assembly GCF_001668695.1. Lineage (NCBI taxonomy): Bacteria > Bacillati > Actinomycetota > Actinomycetes > Mycobacteriales > Mycobacteriaceae > Mycobacterium > Mycobacterium sp. E2497. Next base: position 3,965 of record NZ_LZKD01000111.1, on the reverse strand, counting down.
GCCGCCGCCCAGCCTCACCAAGGCTCAGGGCCGCCGCGAGGTGCCCGCCGAGCACAAGCACAGCCCCGACGAACTGCACGGCATGGTCGAGGACATGATCACGCTGCTGGAGGGCGCCGTACAGCCCGAGTTGCGCAAGGGTCGCTATCCGGACCGTAAGACGGCCCGACGGGTGTCCGAGGTCGTTCGGGCCGTCGCCCGCGAGCTCGACGCCTAGCTTCTCGCGCACGCCCGGCGGCGACCGTCGGGGACGACCGGCAGTCGCCGGCCTGGGGCAGAATTGTCCCCATGGCCGCCTACGTCGCCGGAAAAGGTGACTTCAACCGCGACACCAACTACATCACCACCCGGGTCACCGCCGACGGACGCGACGGGTATCCGGTGGAGCCCGGCCGGTACCGGCTCATCGTCGCCCGCGCTTGCCCGTGGGCGAACCGCGCCATCATCGTCCGCCGCTTGCTCGGCTTGGAAAGCGCTCTCTCCATTGGGTTTTGCGGACCCACCCACGACGAACGCAGCTGGACGTTCGACCTCGATCCCGGCGGCGTCGACCCCGTGCTGCAAATCCCGCGGCTACAGGACGCGTACTTCAAGCGCTTCCCCGACTATCCGAAGGGCATCACCGTTCCGGCGATCGTCGACATCCCGTCCGGCGCGGTGGTCACCAACGACTTCGCACAGATCACGCTGGATTTCTCGACGGAATGGACCGCCTACCACCGCGACGGCGCACCGGAGCTCTACCCCGAGCGGCTGCGCGACGAGATCGACGAGGTGAACAAGCGCGTCTACACCGAGATCAACAACGGCGTGTACCGATGCGGCTTCGCCGGATCGCAAGAGGCCTACGACGCGGCCTACGACCGGCTGTTCGCCGCGCTGGATTGGGTGAGCGACCGCCTGACCGGCCAGCGATATCTGGTGGGCGACACCATAACCGAGGCCGACGTGCGGTTGTTCACCACGCTGGCCCGGTTTGATCCGGTCTATCACGGACATTTCAAGTGCAACCGCAGCAAGCTGAGCGAGCTGCCGGTGTTGTGGGCGTATGCGCGCGACCTGTTCCAGACGCCGGGGTTCGGTGACACCGTCGACTTCGTCCAGATCAAGCAGCACTATTACATCGTGCACGCCGACATCAACCCCACCGGCATTGTGCCCAAGGGGCCGGACCTGACGGGCTGGCTGTCTCCGCATGGCCGGGATTCCTTGGGCGGCAGGCCATTCGGCGATGGGACCCCGCCCGGGCCGCCGGTCGAAGGGGAGCGGGTGCCCGCCGGGCACGGGGCCTGATCAACTCGACGCTCGGCGACCAGGGCCGGTCAGGGTCACGAATACGTCAGTCGCACTGACCATTCCGCGTGCGGGACATCGCGCAGTTCGCCGGCTGGGTCCATCACCAGCGTCAGCAACTGCACGACGATCCCGACTACGCGCCCACGGTGTGGGTCGACAGGGGGGACGGTGACCGCGAACCGGGTGTTCGGGCGAAAGATGGTGCTGGTGGTGTTGGTCGGGTCCTCGTACACCTGCAAGAGCCGCCACGGCGCCCGGTAGATCGCGTCGGGCACCGAGAGCTGTACGGGATAGCGCTCGCTGACCTTCAGTTCGCCCTGGGTTTGCGGGGTGTCACAGTCGTCGAGGTTGAGCACGTTGCAGTACAGATAGGGCCCCACCCTGGCGAGGTGGCCGTGCGAATAGGCGCTGATCTCCGGGCGCTGCGGACCCGATGGGTGCACCAGCAGCCAGGTGCCGACGCCGACGGCCGCACACAACACAGTCATAACGCCGGCGAGCAGCACGGCCACACCGCGTTTCACTCGGGCACCACCGCCGGGCTGCCGCGCCGCGCGCCCTCCTGCTCGACCATGACGGGCCGGTTGCCGCCGAGCCCGGGGATCAGCGAATTCCCTTGAAAGCTGACGAGTGTCTGCGCCAACCCGAGGATGAGCAGCGCCGTGACGACGGTGAAGCCGATCCACAGCTCGGTGTAGACCAAGACGCCCACCGCGCCACCCAGCACCCAGGCCAGCTGCAGGGTCGACTCCGAACGCCCGAATCCCGAGGCCCGCGACTCCTCGGGCAAGTCGTTCTGCAACGAGGCGTCCAGCGAGGCCTTTGCGATCGCGCTGGAGCCCGACGTGACCAGGGTGGCGAGCACGGCCGCCGCCAGGGTGCCCGCCACCGAGGCCGCCAGCGCGACCGCCGAGACCGCCAGCGTGCAGCGCACCACCAACACGGCCGGCCGGCCCAGTTGCAGGCGCGCGGCCGCGAAGTTGCCGGCGAAATTACCGATGCCGGCCGCCGCGCCGATCATCCCGAGCATGCCCAGCTGGACCCAGCCGTTGGCCTGGTGCGCCTTGGCGACAAACGCCGGGTACAAGAACAGGAAGCCGACCATGACCTTGATGGTGCAGTTGCCCCACAATGACGTAATGATGTTGCGGCCCAGCGGTTGTCGCAGCGTCCCGCCGACCTTTTTGACCTCGTCGGGCCAGCGTCGCCGTTGCGGCTCGCTGTCCTGGCGGTAGCTCAGGGTGGCCGGCACCTCGCCCGCCGTCACCTCGACCCAGCGCGGGATCCGCATGGACAGCAAGGCGCCCGTGACGGTGACCGCGATGACGACGAACAGCGCGCCGGGCAACTTGAACAGGTGAGTGCAGGCGAACTCGACGCCGGCCGCGACGGCACCGCCGGCGATGGTGCCGCCGAGGAGGCCGAAGACGGTCAGCCGGGAGTTCACCCGCACCAGGTCGATCGTCGGCGGCATGACCCGCGGGGTCACCGCGCTGCGCAGCACGCTGAACGATTTGGAGAACACCATCATGGCCAGCGCGCAAGGGTAGAGCACCCACGACGGGTAGCTGCCGGTGGCACCGTCGTAGTTCATGATCAGCACCAGCGCCAACGCGGTGCGCAGGGCGAACGACGCGGCGAGTGCGACGCGCCGGCCGTGCTGCAGCCGGTCCAGCGCCGGGCCGATGAGCGGCGCGATGACCGCGAACGGCGCGATGGTGATCAGCAGATACAACGCGACCCGGCCCTTGCTCTCCCCGGTGGCCGCCGCGAAGAACAGCGTGTTTGCCAGCGCCACCGCCATCGCGGCGTCCACCGCGAAGTTGGCCACCACCGGCCACGTCAACGCGGTCAGACCGGACTTGTCGGCGCCGTCGGCGGTGGCGGCGCGTTGCACCATCCAGTACATCCGCGAACCCATCTCACGGCTGCGCAGCGCGGCGGCGCGGGTGACGGTGATCCGCTCACCGGTCGGCGTACCGCGCGGCGGTGTGCTGTCGCGGCGCTCCGGCTCAGGCTGCTCGCCGATGGGCGGCAGGTAGCGATTGGCGCTCGGCATCGGCGGTGGCCGGCGTGGTCGGCGGTGATCGCCCTCATCGGCGGGGTAGTTGGCCGTGCCCGGATGCTGGTGGGCGGCGACGACGACGGCCCACTGCCAGCCCTGATAGCCGTGCAGATGCGCAAGAAACCGGTGGGTGGCCGCGGCGGGGTCCTCGTAGCTGACGCCCAGGTAGTCGCCGACGGCGTCGGCCCCGCTGAACTCCACGGCCGCAGCCCTGGCCTGGTCCACCGCGCCCGTAAGCACGGCCGCCAACCCCTCGGGCCACTCGGCCACGGTCGCCACGGCGGATTCCTCGATGGGCCCCGTCACGCTGTCCCCTTCCTGCATTGCGTTTCCAATACTAGGTTGGCGAGCCACGCCCCGTTACCTGCAGACGCATGTCGTCGGCATGAGGGAGAATCAGGACGTGTCTGGACGGCGGCGTGACGATCAGGGCCGCGTGGCCTCGAATCCGGGTCGTCGGCCTCGCAACGGGGCCGCCCACCAGCATCCGGGCACGGCCAACTACCCCGCCGATGAGGGCGATCACCGCCGACCACGCCGGCCACCGCCGATGCCGAGCGCCAATCGCTACCTGCCGCCCATCGGCGAGCAGCCTGAGCCGGAG
>NZ_LZKD01000110.1:0-5140 GCF_001668695.1 Mycobacterium sp. E2497 | reverse complement strand
GAAGACCTGCTGCCCCAGCGACAGGTGGTTGCTGATCTCCAGGGTCTTCGTTGCGGGGTCATACCGGTGCAGCACGGTGTCGCCGAGATCGATGCGCCTGTTGATGTGCACGCCGTGCACTTCGGTCAGCCGGCGATTGAGCTCGCGGGCCAGGTCCCCGTGGTGCAGCCGCATCTGGATCGTCAGGTCTTCGGCGGCCGTGTCCAGCTCGTGCAGGTAGTTCTGGCGTTGGTAGAAGTAGTCGCGCACCTCTTCGTGCGGCATGGTGATCGACCCGGTGCCGCTGCCGTCGGAATACCGCTCCTCGGTGGCGGCGGCCAGTTGCGCCGTGGTGATCCGGTAGCGCCGGTGCAGGTTGACCACCGCCCGGGCCAGGGTGGGGTGCGCGCTGACCATCTCGGCCACCTCGGTCGGGTCGACGTCGATGTCCAAGTCGCGGTCCATGGTGACCTCGCGCAGCTCGGCGACCAGCCGGGTGTCGTCCTGGGGAGCGAAGAAGGTCGCGTCAACGCCGAACACCTCGGTGATCCGCAGCAGCACCGCCACCGTCAGGGGGCGGACGTCATGCTCGATCTGGTTGAGGTAGCTCGGCGAGATCTCCAGCATCTGGGCCAGGGCGGCCTGCGAGAACCCGCGCTCGTTGCGCAGCTGGCGGACCCGGGAGCCCACGAACGTCTTGGACACCTCACCCAGGGTACCGGCGCTGCTAAGCGGAAGTTGGCAGAGTTCGCATCGGCCGCGATCGCGTCGCGATTGGTTTTTGGCCCAGGTCGTTGGCATGATTCGCAACGGAGGCCCCAGGGCGCTAACCGCGGGGCGCGCACGAGGAGGAAATGGGAGCGGAGCCGTGAGCCTGGACAAAGAACTGATGCCGGTGCCCGACGGTCACCCCGACGTGTTCGATCGCGAGTGGCCGCTGCGGGTGGCCGACATCGACCGCACGGGCCGGCTGCGGCTGGATGCGGCCGCACGGCACATCCAGGACATCGGCCAGGACCAGCTGCGGGAGATGGGTTTCGAGGAGACGCACCCGCTGTGGATCGTCCGGCGCACCATGGTCGACCTGCTCCGTCCGATCGAATTCCAGGACATGCTGCGGTGCCGGCGGTGGTGTTCGGGCACCTCCAACCGGTGGTGTGAGATGCGGGTCCGCGTCGACGGACGCAAGGGCGGGCTGATCGAGTCCGAGGCGTTCTGGATCAACATCAACCGGGAGACCCAGATGCCGTCGCGCATCTCCGACGACTTCCTGGCGGGCCTGCACAAGACGACGTCGGTCGACCGGTTGCGGTGGAAGGGCTACCTCAAGCCGGGCAGCCGCGACGACGCGGTGGAGATCCACGAGTTCCCCGTGCGGGTCACCGACATCGACCTGTTCGACCACATGAACAACTCGGTCTATTGGAGCGTCATCGAGGACTACCTGGCGTCTCACCTGGCGCTGATGGCGCGGCCGCTGCGCATCACGATTGAGCACGAGGCGCCGGTGGCCCTGGGCGACAAGCTGGAGATCATCTCGCACCTCCACCCGGCCGGATCGACCGACCAGTTCGGTCCCGGGCTCGTCGATCGGCCTGTTACGACGCTCACATATGCGGTCGGCGAAGAGACCAAAGCGGTCGCCGCGCTGTTCAACCTCTAACCGGACAAGCGTCCCGTTAATTCACCGGCTGACCTGCGGATTCTGGTTACCGGCGGGTAGATTCTGAAACGGTTCAGTTGCCGTTCATCTTCGCAAGATTTGCTAATCCGCACCTTGTCGTTGCCGAAATTGGCAAATGAAAGGGGTGGAAATGCGTGGTCAGGCTGTGCCATCTTCGAGTTAGCACACCAGCGAAGTTGAGCCGCTAGCTACCGCCGGTGAAGCGTTCATCAACCTCAGTAGTGAAGATCGTTAAGGAGCATGCGCAATGTCTGCCGTTGGCACCCCCAAGAGCGCCGAAGAGATCCAGAAGGACTGGGACACCAACCCGCGCTGGAAGGACGTCAGCCGTACCTACACCGCTAAGGACGTCGTCGCCCTGCAGGGCAGCGTCGTCGAGGAGCACACGCTGGCCCGCCGCGGTGCCGAGGTGCTCTGGGAGCAGCTGCACGACCTGGAGTACATCAACGCGCTCGGTGCGCTGACCGGCAACATGGCCGTCCAGCAGGTCCGCGCCGGCCTGAAGGCCATCTACCTGTCGGGTTGGCAGGTCGCCGGTGACGCCAACCTGTCCGGCCACACCTACCCCGACCAGAGCCTGTACCCGGCCAACTCGGTGCCCCAGGTGGTGCGGCGCATCAACAACGCGCTGCTGCGCGCCGACGAGATCGCCCGCGTGGAGGGCGACACCTCGGTGGAGAACTGGCTGGCGCCGATCGTCGCCGACGGCGAGGCCGGATTCGGTGGTGCGCTGAACGTCTACGAGTTGCAGAAGGCGATGATCGCCGCCGGCGTCGCGGGGTCGCACTGGGAGGACCAGCTCGCGTCGGAGAAGAAGTGCGGCCACCTCGGTGGCAAGGTGCTCATCCCGACCCAGCAGCACATCCGCACCCTGACCTCGGCCCGCCTGGCGGCCGACGTCGCCGACGTGCCGACCGTGGTGATCGCCCGCACCGACGCCGAGGCGGCCACCCTGATCACCTCGGACGTCGACGAGCGCGACCAGCCGTTCATCACCGGTGAGCGGACCAAGGAGGGCTTCTACCGGGTCAAGAACGGCCTCGAGCCCTGCATCGCCCGGGCCAAGGCCTACGCGCCGTACTCCGACCTGATCTGGATGGAGACCGGGACCCCGGACCTCGAGCTCGCCGCCAAGTTCGCCGAGGGCGTCAAGTCAGAGTTCCCCGACCAGATGCTGGCCTACAACTGCTCGCCGTCGTTCAACTGGAAGAAGCACCTCGACGACTCCACCATCGCGAAGTTCCAAAAGGAGCTCGGCGCAATGGGATTCAAGTTCCAGTTCATCACGCTGGCCGGCTTCCACGCGCTGAACTACTCGATGTTCGATCTGGCATACGGCTACGCCCGCAACCAGATGAGCGCGTACGTGGAGCTGCAGGAGCGCGAGTTCGCCGCCGAGGAGCGCGGTTACACCGCGACCAAGCACCAGCGTGAGGTCGGTGCCGGTTACTTCGACCGCATCGCCACCACGGTCGACCCCACCTCGTCGACCACGGCGCTGACCGGCTCCACCGAAGAGGGTCAGTTTCACTGAGGACGAGCGGGCTTGGCCCGCGAGGACGAAGTGAAACGGACAGGCTTGAGTCACTGAGGACGAGCGGGCTTGGCCCGCGATCCCCCGAGTCACTGAGGGGTGCTGAGCAGGCGCGGAATCGGTCTTCTGCGGCCCAGTTGACGCGATTCCGCGCCTGTTCGGCGATGAAGTAGCGTAGGCCCCGCCCAGCCAAACCTGGGCGGGGCCTATTGCGGTGCAAGACGATACGACGCCGAAAGAGATGACAGTGAGCGACGCAGCGATTCAGCGGGTAGGGGTTGTCGGGGCAGGCCAGATGGGATCCGGCATCGCCGAGGTCTCGGTGCGCGCCGGTGTCGACGTGACGGTCTTCGAGACCACCGACGCTCTGATCACGGCCGGACGCAACCGCATCATGAAGTCCCTGGAACGCGGCGTCAGCGCGGGGAAGGTCACCGAGCGCGAGCGCGACCGCGCGCTGAGCAAGCTCACCTTCACCACCGATCTGAAGGACCTCGCCGACCGCCAACTGGTCATCGAGGCGATCGTCGAGGACGAGGCCGTCAAGGCGGACATCTTCGCCGAACTCGACCGCGCCATCAGCGACCCCGACGCCGTCCTGGCGTCCAACACCTCCAGCATTCCGATCATGAAGATCGCCGCGGCCACCAAGAACCCCCAACGAGTGCTGGGCCTGCACTTCTTCAATCCCGTGCCGGTGCTGCCGCTGGTCGAGTTGGTGAGCACGTTGGTCACCGACGAGGCCGCCGCCGCGCGCACCGAGGAGTTCGCGAGCGCCGTGCTGGGCAAGCAGGTGGTGCGCTGCTCGGACCGGTCCGGCTTTGTGGTCAACGCGCTGCTGGTTCCCTACCTGCTGTCGGCGATTCGGATGGTGGAGGCCGGTTTCGCCACCATCGAGGACGTCGACAAGGCCGTCGTCGCCGGGCTGTCCCACCCGATGGGCCCGCTGCGGCTGTCCGACCTGGTGGGCCTGGACACCCTCAAGCTGATCGCGGACAAGATGTTCGAGGAATTCAAGGAACCGCAGTACGGCCCGCCGCCGCTGTTGCTGCGCATGGTGGAGGCGGGCCGGCTGGGCAAGAAGACCGGCCAGGGTTTCTACACCTACTGATAGCGCGGCCGGGCCTGGTGGGCGAGCGCCCCGCCCGTCCGTTACTATTCTGGCGTTCAATAGTGAGCAACAGGACTGGAGCGGGAATGTCGGCGTTGGAGCCATTTTACGAGGAATCGCAGTCGATCTATGACGTCTCGAATGAATTCTTCGCGTTGTTTCTAGACCCGACGATGGCCTATACCTGTGCATATTTCGCGCAAGAAGATATGAGCCTCGAAGAGGCCCAAATCGCCAAGTTCGACTTGGCGCTGGGAAAGCTGAACCTCGAGCCCGGGATGACGCTGCTGGACATCGGCTGCGGCTGGGGCGGGGCGATGAAACGGGCCGTGGAGAAATTTGACGTCAATGTCATCGGAATCACGCTGAGCCGCAACCAGTTTGAATACAGCAAGAACAAGCTGGCTGGATTGCCGACGAATCGCACCGTGGAGGTGCGGCTGCAGGGCTGGGAAGAGTTCGAGGACAAGGTCGACCGGATCGTCACCATCGGCGCCTTCGAGCACTTCGGCCGCCAACGCTACGGGCGCTTCTTCAAGATGGCCTACCAGGCGCTGCCGTCCGACGGGGTGATGTTGCTGCACACCATCGTTCGCCCGTCCTTCAAAGACGCCCGGGCGCGGGGCATGAAGCTGACCCACGAGATCGTGCACTTCTCGCAGTTCATCTTGACCGAGATCTTCCCCGGCGGGTGGCTGCCGACACCGCAGACCGTCGGCGAGTACGCGGTCACGGCCGGCTTCGAGCTGACCCGGGTCCACTCGCTGCAGCTGCACTACGCGAGGACCCTGGAGACCTGGGCGGCCAACCTGGAGGCCAACCGCGAGCAGGC
>NZ_LZKD01000109.1:0-12681 GCF_001668695.1 Mycobacterium sp. E2497 | reverse complement strand
GTGTCGCGGAGGCGGAGGAGTTCTCCCAGGCGCTGGCCCACTGGCGGCTCGCCGAGGCCTACGAAGAGATCGGCCAGCGGGTCACTCACATCGGCGCCCGCGACATCCTGTCCTACTACGGGATCGACGACCCGGGCCGCATCGACTTCCACGCGCTCTGGGGCGCCCGGACCGACACGATGGGCCGGTCGCGCCTGCGGGCGCCGTTCGGCAACCGCTCCGACAACGGCGAGCTGCTGTTCTTGGACATGAAGTCGCTGGACGAGGGCGGTGACGGTCCGCACGGCGTCATGTCCGGAACGACCGGTTCGGGTAAATCGACCCTGGTGCGGACCGTGATCGAGTCGCTGATGCTCAGCCACCCGCCGGAGGAGCTGCAGTTCGTGCTGGCCGACCTCAAGGGTGGGTCGGCGGTCAAGCCGTTCGCCGGCGTCCCGCACGTGTCGCGGATCATCACCGACCTGGAAGAAGACCAGGCGCTGATGGAGCGCTTCCTGGACGCCCTGTGGGGCGAGATCGCCCGCCGCAAGGCGATCTGCGACAGCGCCGGTGTCGACGACGCCAAGGAGTACAACTCCGTCCGGCTCAGGATGCAAGCACGCGGCCAGGACATGCCGCCACTGCCGATGCTCGTGGTCGTCATCGACGAGTTCTACGAGTGGTTCCGCATCATGCCGACGGCGGTCGACGTGCTCGACTCGATCGGCCGGCAGGGTCGCGCATACTGGATCCACCTGATGATGGCGTCGCAGACCATCGAGAGCCGGGCCGAAAAGCTCATGGAGAACATGGGTTACCGGCTGGTGCTGAAGGCGCGCACCGCCGGTGCGGCGCAGGCGGCGGGTGTGCCGAACGCGGTGAACCTGCCGGCGCAGGCGGGTCTGGGCTACTTCCGGCGCAGCCTGGAGGACATCGTCCGGTTCCAGGCGGAGTTCCTGTGGCGGGACTACTTCGCGCGCGGACTCACCGACGACGGCGACGAGGCGCCCGCGCTGGTGCACAGCATCGACTACGTGCGCCCGCAGCTGTTCACCAACTCGTTCACCCCGCTCGAGGTCAGCGTGGGCGGACCGGAACTCACCCCGGCCGCGATCACCAACGGCGAGACGCTGGAAGCCGACGGCGCGGCGGGTGAGGACGAGGACGTCGAGGGCATCAGGGTCCCCAAGGTCGGCACGGTGATCATCGATCAGCTGCGCAAGATCGACTTCGAGCCCTACCGGTTGTGGCAACCGCCGCTGAACCAACCCGTGCCCATCGACGAGTTGGTCAACCGGTTCCTCGGTCACCCGTGGCAAGAGAACTACGGTTCCGCCAAGGATCTGGTCTTCCCGATCGGGATCATCGACCGGCCCTTCAAGCACGACCAGCCGCCGTGGACTGTCGACACCTCGGGGCCGGGCGCCAACGTCCTGATCCTGGGCGCCGGCGGTTCGGGCAAGACGACGGCCCTGCAGACGCTGATCTGCTCGGCCGCGCTGACCCACACCCCCGAGCAGGTCCAGTTCTACTGCCTGGCCTACAGCAGCACCGCGCTGACCACGGTCGCCCGGCTGCCGCACGTGGGCGAGGTGGCCGGCCCGACCGACCCGTACGGTGTGCGCCGCACGGTGGCCGAGCTGCTGGCCTTGGTGCGCCAGCGCAAGAGCACGTTCCTCGAGTACGGCATCGCCTCGATGGAGGTCTTCCGGCGCCGTAAGTTCGGCGGCGAGCCCGGCCCGGTGCCCAACGACGGGTTCGGCGACGTCTACCTGGTGGTGGACAACTACCGGGCGCTGGCCGAAGAGAACGAGGTGCTGATCGAGCAGGTGAACGTGATCATCAACCAGGGCCCCTCGTTCGGGGTGCACGTGGTGGTCACCGCCGATCGCGAGTCCGAGCTGCGGCCGCCGGTGCGCAGCGGGTTCGGGTCCCGGGTCGAATTGCGGCTGGCCGCGGTGGAAGACGCCAAGCTGGTGCGTTCGCGATTCGCCAAGGACGTCCCGGTCAAGCCGGGCCGCGGCATGGTCGCGGTCAACTACGTCCGGCTGGACTCCGACCCGCAGGCCGGTCTGCACACGTTGGTGGCCCGCCCCGCGCTCGCGACCACGCCCGACTACGTGTTCGAGTCCGACAGCGTGATCGACGCGGTCGGTCGCCTCACCAGCGCCCAGGCCCCGCCGGTGCGCCGCCTCCCGGCGCGGTTCGACCTCGAGCAGCTGCGGGAGCTGGCCGCGCGAGACGCCCGTCAAGGTGTCGGCGCGGGCGGAATCGCTTGGGCCATCTCCGAATTGGATCTGGCGCCGGTCTACCTCAACTTCGCCGAGAACGCGCACCTGATGGTGACCGGGCGACGCGAATGTGGGCGCACGACCACGCTGGCCACCATCATGCGAGAAATCGGCAGGCTGTACGCACCCGGGGCGAGCAGCGCGCCGCCGCCGCCGGCTGGCCAGCCGTCGGCGCAGGTGTGGCTGGTGGACCCACGACGTCAGCTGCTGACCACACTGGGTTCGGACTACGTCGAGAAGTTCGCCTACAACCTGGACGGCGTCCAGGCGATGATGGGCGAATTGGCGGCGGTCCTGGCCGGGCGCGAACCGCCGCCCGGGCTGTCCGCGGAGGAGTTGTTGTCGCGGTCGTGGTGGAGCGGCCCGGAGATCTTCCTGATCGTCGACGACATCCAGCAGCTGCCGGCAGGGTTCGATTCGCCGCTGCACAAGGCCGCGCCGTGGGTGACCAGGGCCGCCGATGTCGGGCTGCACGTGCTCGTCACGCGCACCTTCGGTGGCTGGTCGTCGGCGGGCAGCGACCCCATGCTGCGCGCACTGGCCCAGGCCAACGCGCCGCTGCTGGTGATGGACGCCGATCCGGACGAGGGCTTCATCCGCGGCAAGATGAAGGGTGGCCCGCTGCCCCGCGGCCGAGGCCTGCTGATGGCCGAGGACACCGGTGTGTTCGTACAGGTCGCGTCGACCGAATTGCGCAAATAGGCGCCGACGGATACCGCTGCGCTGGGGTTGGCTGGATCAGCCCCAGCGCAGCGGTAGTTCCTTGAGCGCGAAACTCTTTGACGGGAAAGTGATTTCGGGGACGTAGTCCGCCGGCACGTCGAAGTCGGGGATCTGCCTGAGCCATTCGCCGACGATCACCGTCAGCTCGATCCGGCCGAGGTGGGAGCCCAGGCAGCGGTGCGGCCCGCCACCGAAGCCCCAGTGGCGGTGCACCTTTCCGTCCATGACGAGCTCATTGACCGACGTGGCGTCGCTGTCGTCGCGGTTGACCGCCGCCATGCACAACCGCACCGACGTGCCGGGTGGCAACGTCATGCCGCCGATCTCGACGTATTGGGTGGTGATCCGCGGCGCCACCGGCGCCGACGGTTCCAGTCGCACGATCTCCTCGATGAAGACCCGGATCTGCTTCGGGTCGTCGCGAAGCAACTCGCGCAGCTGGGGGCGCCGGGCCAACTCGAGCAGGCAGAATCCGATCGCCGCCGTCACCGTGTCCAGACCCGCCAGGATCAGCAGGTGGCTCATGCCCAGCAGTTCCAGGTCGCTGAAGTCGCCGTCACTGGCCATGACGCGCGACAGCATGTCGGACCCCGGATTGTGCCGGCGTTGCTGGATAGCGTCGACCAGGTAGGCCAGCAGGTGCCGGCCCTGCTCGAGGTCGCCCGGGGTGAGATACGGCTTGTCCGCGACGACCGCGTCCTTCCAGGCGATCAGGCGGTCGCGGTCCTCCAACGGCAGACCGTAGAGGTCCATGAAGACCTGAAACGGGTACAGGCGCGCGAAATCCGCCATCACCTCGCACTTGCCCTCGCCGGCGAACGCAGCGATCATCTCGGCGGCGTGCCGCTCGAGCGCCGGCCGCGACGCGCTCAGTCCGTGCGGGCTGAAGAACGGCTGCAGGATTTTCCGGTAGCGGGTGTGCTGCGGGGGGTCAAAGGCCAACGGCAGCACCGGCAATGGGTGGCCGGGAGGCTGAAGTATCGTCGACGAAAAGACCTTCGGGTTGCGCAGCGCCGCCAGCACGTCCTCGCGGCGCGTGATGTAGTAGTGGCCGTTCATGAACACCACCGGCCCGGCGTCGCGCAGCACCTTCCACCCCACACCTCGATCCGCCGCCATCGGTAGCTTCTCGTAATCGAGCCGGGGGAGGTGGAACGTGCCTTGCTGGCCCTGGCCAGGAGTGGTCATGCGCCCAGTCTCCGCTTGTCTTTAAGTTCTGCTGGCACATCAATATCGCATGTGCGGCAAAGGGACACGAATCCGCGTGCGGGGCGAATACACGGTCCACTGCGGCCGGCGATGGCCGCACCGTGTCGCGGGCTACACCGAGCGACTACTCTACGACTCGATTCCTTAAATGCGTCGTCCGGGGAGGGAGCCGGTGAGGGTTCGTCTCGACAAGTCGAAATGCGTGGGCCACGCGCAGTGCTATGCCGTCGATCCGGATCTGTTCCCGATAGACGATTCGGGTTATTCGACGCTCGAAGAACACGAGGTGAGGCCCGAGGACGAGCAGCTGACGCGCGACGGCGTCGCCTCCTGTCCCGAGATGGCCCTGGTGCTCGAAGAGGACTGACCGCCGGCGTGCGGGCGAGGGAAACCGCGGATGAACAATCGGTTGCCGGACATGAACGTGAGTCGACAGGGAGTGAACATTGGCTGGCCTGGAATGAACAGTTGGCTTCGCGTATCGGAGCACTCGCGGTAACAAACTAATCTCATTGGCGAGCGACAGTTCGGACACACGCGGGCTGTCGCTCGGTTGCTGACAACGGGGATCAATCGAGGCTTCAAGGTGCACGTTGTTCTTGACCGGACGTCCGAAACGCGTGGTGATAGACCACATTTGGGCGCCGTGTCCGGGATCGGCAGGACGCGCCGGCGAGCCCGCCGACTGGGGTGGTGGACCGCGAGGTCTGAGTCGGCGATCCCCACGTCAGCAGCCGGGGGGTGGCGTTTGCTTACGAAGCCGTGACTACGGCCACCACTGATTCCGATACGACGGTCGCGATCGCGAGAGGTCGCGACCAACTGAGGAGAACAGGTGTTTGACTTCGGGGCGTTACCGCCGGAGATTAACTCCGGTCGGATGTATGCAGGACCAGGCTCGGGGCCGATGATGGTCGCGTCGGCCGCCTGGGATGTGCTTGCAGCCGAATTGGGCACGGCGGCAAGCGCTTACAACTCGATCATCGACGAGCTGACGAACGGGCCCTGGGTGGGCCCCGCCTCGACGTCGATGGTGGCGGCCATCACGCCCTACGTGACCTGGCTGGGTGCCGTCGGCGGTCAGGCCGAGGAGACCGCCAGTCAAGCGCGGGCTGCCGCCGCCGCATTCGAGGCCGCGTTCGCGATGACCGTCCCGCCGCCGGTGATAGCCGCCAACCGCGTCTTGTTGGCGACGCTGATTGCGACCAACTTCCTGGGTCAGAACTTCCCCGCCATCGCGGCCACCGAGGCCCAATACATGGAGATGTGGGCCCAGGACGCAGCGGCGATGTACACCTACGCCGCCGCCTCGACCACCGCCTCGCAGATGACGCCGTTCGCGGCGGCGCCGCAGACCACCACGCCGGACGGCGAATCCCAACAGTTCGCCGCTGTCTCGCAGGCCACCACGCAGCAGGCCGGCAACACCGCGCAAACCGTCGCCCACACGTCGTCGCAGATGGCGACGCCGCAGGCGTTGTCGGCCACCACCACCTCGCAGGCGACGCAGCAGGCCACTGCCGCGGCCACCACGGGGACGACCACCGGGACCTCGGTGCAGGACATCTTGCCTACCCCGAATACCTGGTGGTGGCAGATGGGCCCCGGTGATTACACCGCGATCATCAAACAGACGCTGCAGGCGTACTTCGGGGTGGGTATCGGAAACTTCGGCTGGTCGATAGGCCAGCAGCTCACCTTCGGTCCCGGCGGTGCGACGGCGGGTGCCGGTGGTGCCTGGTTCCCGACACCGGCGTTCGCTCAGTTGGGCCTCGGCAACCTGGGCAACGCCGCCGGCGCGGTGACCGCGAGTACCGGACAGGCGGCTCAGGTCGGCGGGCTCTCGGTGCCCCAGCAGTGGGCCACGTTGGCTTCCACGGTGAGCTCGGCCGATGCCGCCGAGGCGGAGGCCGCTCCGATTCAGACCGTTTCGGCGACCAACCCACCCGGCAACGCCCTGCTGCGCGGTATGCCGACCGGCGCGGTGGGCCGGCGGGCCGGCGCCGCCGCCGGCTATTCCCACAAATATGGCTTCCGCTACAGCGTCCTGACCCGCCCGCCATCGGCCGGATAGGGAACGTCCAAGTGAACGGAAGTTGTCCAGTTATGAACAGTCGGCACTAGGGAGGCAAGGCACCGCGTGACCCATCTAATCTCACGAGTAAGCCAAGCCCCCGGTGGGCCCGAAGGCAAACAGATCCTCGAGAGCCGGCGAGCCGGGAAAGTAGGGAGGGACTTCAGATGTCTTTTGTGACGACGCAGCCGGAGGCGCTCGCAGCGGCGGCGGGCAGCCTGCAAAGCATCGGCTCGGCGCTCAACGCGCAGAACGCAGCCGCGGCGGCCCCCACCACCGGAGTGGTCCCGGCCGCGGCCGACGAAGTGTCAGCGCTGACAGCGGCGCAGTTCGCCGCGCATGCCCAGATGTACCAAGCCGTCAGCGCTCAGGCGGCGGCGGTTCACGAAATGTTCGTCAACACTCTCAGCATGAGCTCGGGGTCGTATGCCGTGACTGAGGCGGCCAACGCGGCCGCGACGGGTTAAAGGAGTCAATGATGTTGGATTTCGGGGCGTTACCGCCGGAGGTCAATTCGGCGCGGATTTATGCCGGTCCGGGGTCGGGGTCGTTGATGACCGCGGCGTCGGCGTGGAATGCGCTGGCGGCGGAGCTCAATGCGGCGGCGTTGAGCTACGACAAGATCATCACGGCGCTCAGCAGCGAGGAGTGGATGGGCCCGGCGTCGGCGACGATGGCCGCCGCGGTCCAGCCGTATGTGACGTGGATGACCACCACCGCGGCCCAGGCCGAGCAGGCGGCCACCCAAGCGCAGGCCGCCGCGGCTGCTTATGAGGCGGCGCTGGCCGCCACGGTGCCCCCGCCGCTGGTCGCGGCCAACCGAGCGCAAACCATGCAGTTGATCCAGACCAACGTGCTGGGCCAAAACACCCCGGCCATCACGCAGCTGGAAGCCCTGTACGGCCAGATGTGGGCCCAAGACGCCAGCGCGATGTACAGCTACGCGGGGCAGTCGGCGACGGCGACCAAGGTGACACCGTTCAGCGCGTCACCTCAGATCGCCAGCCCGTCGGCCCAGGCCACCCAGGGCGCGGCCGTCACCAGCGCGACGACCAACAGCACGGCCAGCAACACGGCCTCGGCGCTGTCCAAGGTGGTCACGTCGACGCCTACCACGTTGCAGGCCGCGGCGGCGCCGGCTGCTTCCGGGCCGCCCACGCCAACGTACAGCGAAATCTGGTATCTGCTGACGGGGCAGACCGCCTTCCCGACCAGCCTGGGGGCGCTCACGAACGGCTACAGCCCGTTCGCCAGCTTGTTCTACAACACCGAGGGTCTGCCGTACTTCAGTGTCGGTATGGGTAACTTCGGTGTGCAGATGGCCAAGACCCTGGGCATGATCGGCGGCGCGGCCCCGGCGGCGGCCAAGGCCCTGCCCGGCCTGGGCGGGCTGGGTGGTCTGCTCGGCGGTGGCGCCGGCGCGGTGCACCCGGCGGCGGCCATCGGCGGTGCGGCCTCCATCGGCGGCAAGCTGTCGGTGCCGGTGGCCTGGACCGGCGGCCCGGCGATCCCCGCGATGACCCACTCGGCCATCCCGGTCAGCGCCATCAGCGCCGCCCCCGAGGGCGCCGGGGGACCGGGCAACCTGCTCGGTGGCATGCCCCTGGCCGGCATCGGCAGTGGCACCCACGCCGGGGCCGGACCCCGATACGGGTTCCGCCCCACCGTCATGGCCCGACCCCCCTTCGCCGGATAACCGTCCGCAGCACGCGAAAGACGCTTTAGCGCGCGAAAAGTGCAGCGCTAAAGCGTCTTTCGGCGTTCGGCCGCCGACGGCAACGGCCGTGGCTGGCCTTGCCGTCCCGCACCGGGCGGCCCCCTTTCGTCGCAAGGTTTTCTGCGGCCGGATTTTTAACAGATACTCCGCGTTAGTCCCGGCCGGCTTGCCCAGGCCCAACCCCTATAGGGCGATCGAACCAATGCGGCGTTCATGCAGGTAGTGCCCGTGAACCCATGACATGAGCGCGAACCGCCGGGGCCCGTGCGGCTGGCCAGAAACTGCGGTCGACGAGTTGGCTTTCCTCCGGCCGACCGAGGTCGCCGCGAGCGACGAGGCCTCGCGGCGATCTAGCCTTCGCAACCAAGCAAATTGCTTGAAGCCATCCACGAAGGCCAATTGCGGGGGAATAGATGTCGTTCGAGTCGGGCGGTCCGTAAGTGTTCGACTTCGGGGCGCTACCGCCGGAGGTCAACTCCGGTCGCATTTATGCGGGTCCGGGCTCGGGGCCGATGATGGCTGCGGCGGCGGCGTGGGACGAGGTCGCCGCGGAGGTCGCGACCGCCGCCAGCGGCTACGGCTCGGTGATTTCGGAACTGACCGACGGCCCGTGGGCGGGGCCGGCGTCCTCGTCGATGTTGTCGGCGGTGCTGCCGTACGCGAGTTGGTTGAGTGCGGTAGCAGCGCTGGCGGAGGACACGGCTGGTCAGGGCCGGGCCGCGGCGGCCGCTTTCGAGGCGGCGTTTGCGATGACGGTGCCGCCTCCGGTGATCACGGCGAATCGAACTCTGTTGGCGACGTTGATCGCGACGAACTTCTTCGGGCAGAACAGCGCGGCGATCGCGGCCACGGAGGCTGAATACGCGGAGATGTGGGCTCAGGACGCGGCGGCGATGTATGGCTATGCGGCGGCCTCGGTGACGGTCACGACGCTGGCTCCCTTTGACCCCCCGCCGAGTACCACCAACCCGGATGGACTGGCCAACCAGGGATCAGCGGTGGCCCAGGCCGTCGAGCAGCCGGCGGGCGACGCCGCTCAGACCGCCGCCAACGCGTCGTCGCAGCTTTCCATCCCGCAGGTGCTGTCGGCCACCACCACCTCGCAAGCGACGCAGCAAGTCACGGCCGCCGCTACCGCACCGACCACAACCGGCGCCAGTCTGCAAGACGTCCTTCCGAGTCCGACGAACTGGTGGTCGCTCACGCCCGCTAACTACACCACGGTTCTGAAACAGACCTCGTCCCTCTTGTATCAGTCGAACGGTCTGGCCAACTTCGGCTGGTCGATGGGCCAGCAACTGACGTTCGGTCCCGGCGGTGCGACGGCGGGTGCCGGTGGTGCGTGGTTCCCGACGCCGCAGTTCGCCCAACTGGGGCTGGGCAACCTGGGCAGCATCGGCGGCGGAGCGGTATCGGCAGGGGCCGGAACGGCCTCTCACGTCGGGGCGCTGTCCGTGCCCCAGCAGTGGGCCACGCTGACCTCCGCGGTCGGCCCGGCCGATGCCGCCGGCGCCGAGGCCATCCCGGCGCAGGCGGCCGTTTCGGCGACCACCCCACCCGGCAACGCCCTGCTGCGCGGTGTGCCGACCGGCGCCATCGGCCGGCGCACCGCCGCCGCGGGCTACTCGCACAAGTACGGCTTCCGCTACAGCGTGCTCACACGCCCACCATCGGCCGGGTAGGGGGCCGGGAATGAACGCAGCTGGGATTGGGTGCCGGGCGGCTCGCCGCAACCGCATTTTCGTCAAATCAAGACCCGAGCCACGCCGCACAACCAGTTAAAGGAGTCAATGATGTTGGATTTCGGGGCGTTACCGCCGGAGGTCAATTCGGCGCGGATCTATGCCGGTCCGGGGTCGGGGTCGTTGATGACCGCGGCGTCGGCGTGGAATGCGCTGGCGGCGGAGCTGAACTCGGCGGCATTGGGCTATGAGAAGCTGATCACCGCGCTCAACAGTGAGGACTGGCTGGGGCCGGCGTCGGCGTCGATGGCCGCCGCGGTCCAGCCGTATGTGACGTGGATGACGACGACGGCCGCGCAGGCCGAGGAGGCGGCCACCCAGGCTCAGGCGGCGGCGGCGGCTTACGAGACCGCGCTGGCTGCGTCGGTGCCACCGCCGCTGATCGCGGCCAACCGCGCCGAGACGATGCAGCTGATCTCGACCAATGTGTTGGGGCAGAACACCCCCGCGATCACCCAGCTGGAAGCCCAGTACGGCCAGATGTGGGCGCAGGATGCCAGCGCGATGTACAGCTATGCGGGTCAGTCGGCGACGGCGACCAAGGTGACGCAGTTCAGCGCCCCCCCGAAGATCTCCAACGACACCGCCCCGGCCACTCAGAGCGCCGCGGTCACCAGCGCGACGACCAACTCGACGGCGACCAACACGTCGAAGGTCTTGCAGTCGTTGGCTCAGCCCACTACGCAGGCGACGACCAACGCGACGACCAATGCGACGACCACCGCCGCCACGCAGGCGACCCAGGATCCGTTCAGCTACATCTGGTACCTGTTGACCGGCCAGACCAGTTTGCCCACCAGCCTGGGCAGCGCGATCAATGGCTACAGCCCGTTCGCCAGCTTGTTCTATAACACCGAGGGTCTGCCGTATTTCAGTGTCGGTATGGGTAACTTCGGTGTGCAGATGGCCAAGACTCTGGGCGTGATCGGCGGCGCGGCCCCGGCGGCGGCCAAGGCCCTGCCCGGCCTGGGCGGGCTGGGTGGTCTGCTCGGCGGTGGCGCCGGCGCGGTGCACCCGGCGGCGGCCATCGGCGGTGCGGCCTCCATCGGCGGCAAGCTGTCGGTGCCGGTGGCCTGGACGGGCGGCCCGGCGATCCCCGCGATGACCCACTCGGCCATCCCGGTCAGCGCCATCAGCGCCGCCCCCGAGGGGGCTGCGGGACCGGGCAACCTGCTCGGTGGCATGCCCCTGGCCGGCATCGGCAGCGGCACCCACGCCGGGGCCGGACCCCGATACGGGTTCCGCCCCACCGTCATGGCCCGACCCCCCTTCGCCGGATAACCAGTGCCGGTCGCTCGCCAACATGACCTACGGGTTAACAGAGGGGGTCGGCTACGGGTGGAGACTCCGCGGCCGCAGGCCGGTTGCGGTGTACCCGGGACCACCGCAGGCGGGCGGTCCACCGGTTGCTAGCGGATCGTAGGGAAATAATGACAATCGGATTTTTAAGGGGCCTGCCCTGCGGCAGCACCCCGGCAGACGTCGACCAGGGTCTTTCTCCAACGACTCCGTCACAGTTTGCTGTGACGAAGCTGAAAGGGAGGCGAGCCGGGCCGGACGCTGTTACTGTGGCGTTACCAAAAATGAATTCGTCGTACCGTCACGTGAACAGTTGCAAACAGGCGGCTTCCGAAAGAGCTTGAAGGGCCGCCGTCATCTACTCTCTGCAGAGTCGGGGATTGAACTTAGGAGGGATCAAGCATGTCTTTCGTGACCACACAGCCTGAGGCTTTGGCTGCGGCGGCCGGAAACCTGCAGGCCATCGGCTCAACGCTGAGCGCTCAGAACGCGGCTGCAGCCGCCCCCACGACCGGAGTGGTTCCGGCGGCGGCGGACGAGGTGTCGGCGCTGACGGCGGCGCAGTTCGCAGCGCACGCGCAGATGTACCAGGCGGTCAGCGCTCAGGCGGCCGCCATTCACGAGGCGTTCGTGAACACTCTGTCGATGAGCTCGGGCTCTTACGCTGCAACCGAGGCGGCCAACGCAGCTGCTGCGGGCTGATCGGACCGGCGGTTGGATGGTTGGGACCGGACGTCATCGACGTGGTCTTCCGCCGCCTGACCGCCCAGCTACCGATGATCTCGGGGGCTGACGGCCGGACAACTCAAACGCCGGAGTTCGGGTTTGACGTCCGTCTCACCGTGTTACAGCGACCGGTGGCCGCCGGCTGACGGGAAGGGGGGATCATCCTTTTGTATTCGGCTCGGCGGTTCGCCAGCGCGTAACCGGTCCGGCCATCGTCGTAATCACCGCAAGTATCTGAGTACTCACGCAATAAAAGGAGACAGCCAACATGGCAACACGTTTCATGACCGACCCGCACGAAATGCGGGCGATGGCGGGCCGCTTCGAGGTCCACGCCCAGACCGTCGAGGACGAGGCCCGCAAGATGTGGGCGTCGTCGATGAACATCGCCGGCTCGGGCTGGAGCGGTCAGGCGCAGGCCACCTCGTACGACACCATGGGTCAGGTCAACCAGGCCTTCCGCAACATCGTCAACATGCTCCACGGGGTGCGCGACGGGCTGATCCGCGACGCGAACAACTACGAGCAGCAAGAGCAGGCTTCGCAGCAAATCCTGAGCAGCTAGCAGCCGAAAACTACTGCTGTCCAATACTTTTAAGGAGCTAAGCAATGACAATCAATTACCAGTTCGGCGATGTCGACGCCCACGGTGCCTTGATCCGGGCCCAGGCCGCGTCTCTGGAGGCTGAGCACCAGGCCATCGTTCGCGATGTGCTTGCTGCGGGTGACTTCTGGGGCGGTGCCGGTTCGGTGGCCTGCCAGGAGTTCATCACCCAGTTGGGTCGCAACTTCCAGGTGATCTACGAGCAGGCCAACGCCCACGGCCAGAAGGTGCAGAGCGCCGGCAGCAACATGGCCAGCACCGACAGCGCCGTTGGGTCCAGCTGGGCCTAACCCCAACTTCAGGCGCGGCAGCACACC
>NZ_LZKD01000108.1:0-572 GCF_001668695.1 Mycobacterium sp. E2497 | reverse complement strand
CCAGATCGGGATACTCGCGCATGAGCCGGCCCGATTCGTCGAGCACCGCCTCGATCCGGTCGACGGCGGTCCCCGGGCGCGCGGCGGCCGCGCGCAGCCGCGGCAACGCGACGTCGGTCCGCGCCGCTATCGCGGCGTTGATCAGCTCCGCCTTGTTCGGAAAGTAGTTGTAGAGGCTGGCGCTGGTGACGTTCGCGGCCCGGGCGATCTCACGGATGGTGGCGCCCGCGTACCCGAATTCGGCCACGCAGCGCATGGTGGCAACGACGATCCGCTGCCGCGTCTCCTCGCCGCTGGCGCCGACCGGACGTCCCAATTGCGGCGGCGTGACGCTCATGCGGCGGGAAGCCCGCCGCAGCTCCGTCCATCACGCACTACGCACCTCCGCGGCGAAGCCGAAACTAATCGATCACTCGATTATATTCGACCGTGTCGGGGACCGGGAGCCGGCGGACGGGACGCGCGAGTGAGGACAGCACGGTGACGCGGGCGCAACGGGGACGTCCGGTCGGCGCCAGCGGCGAGGAGACGCGGCAGCGGATCGTCGTTGCCACCATGCGCTGCGTGGCCGA